>JAGXSK010000109.1 GCA_018333845.1 Clostridia bacterium
GTAATAGCTGCACTTCAAGGCAAAGAAGTTGACAGGCTTCCTGTTATAAACCCCACATCTGTTGCTACCCTTGAAAGCATGATAAAGGTGCAGGCCTTTTTCCCAAGGGCACATTATGATGCTCAAAAAATGGCTTTACTGGCATCTGCCGGCCATGAATTACTAGGCTTTGATACTGTAGCTCCTTATTTTAGCATAGTTCTAGAAGCGGCAGCCCTCGGTTGCAATATAGATTGGGGGAAAAAAGATACCATGCCTGAAGTTAAAAAGGATTTCATGAAAACCCCAGAAGTAAAAGTTGATTTAAGGGGTTTTATTAATAAAAAGCCTGTTAAAGCACTTTTTGAAGCCATAGAGCTTTTAAAAAAAAGATATGATAACAGGGCAGCTGTAGTTGGCAAGGCAATTGGACCATTAACACTAGCGTACCATTTATATGGTGTTCAAAGCTATCTTCTTAAATTAATTATTGAACCAGAAAGTGCCAGAAAAATAATGCAGGATTTAGTAAAAGTCAGTTTGGAAATGGCCCATATTCAACTGGAGAAGGGGGCAGATGTGATTACATGGGCAGATCATGCTACCAGCAACCTGGTAAGCGCTGCTTGCTATAAGGAATATCTACTGCCTATTCAGCAGGAAGCTGTAAAAGAAGTAAATAAATACTGTCCTGTTATATTACATACATGCGGGGATGCAACTGACAGATTCTCATACATTACCAAGGCGGGTTTTACAGCTTTCCATTTTGATTCACGCAATTCATTAGAAGATTTGCTGCAAACAGCCAAGAATCGTATTACATTAATTGGCGGTATAAACAACCCTCAACTTTTATTAAATGGAACCCCTGATGATATTAAACAAAAAGTTTTTCGGTTAATACATATGGGTATTAACCTGGTTTCACCAGAATGTGCTGTTCCAATACGGACTCCAAACAGTAACCTGATGGAAATAGTTAAGGCCGTTAAGAGTTTCAATAGACAAGTGAAGAAGGCAAAACTATAAACATGATTGTGTTGAAGTTTTAGGCAAGAAATCTAACGCCTCTAAACCAAATGGCTTGCCTGCCAAACAAAAGTCGCAAGAATGTTAAAAATCCATCTTCCAATAAGGTGCAGGGCTTTTTATAATCTTTAAAAAAGCTTAAGACTTTTCTTGACTAAGCTATATGGGGTTTGAGGACGGCATCTTCAAACCCCATTTTCTTATTTGTCTCCTTATAGTGCCAATGTTTAGCGGCAATTCTATATGCTAATCATCAAAGGTCAGCTCCATTGTTTTAGCCTTGACCCTTTCCAGCATATTGAGTTGATTCTCCAGCTTTTCTATCTCCTTCTTCTCTCCAAATAGACTAAGTATGATCATTCCTTCTTCAGCGCAGTTTTTTGTTTCATGCAGGCCTAGTCTAACTGAAATGATACACCCATACCTTGTAAGCAACTCCTGTACTTTTACAGCAGAACCTGTTCTTTTGTCAATCAAGATGGCCATTACACAATTGCATTTCATAGGAAATTACCTCCTTGGCTGTTTATATATATGGATTTATATTTACTCCATTTTACCATTATTTTAATTGAACTACATCTTTTTTATACTATCAGCATTAAGCCCTGCAAGGCAGATAGTGATCAGTCATTTACTAGCCTAGGCTTTCGCCGGCGTCAAAGACCTGATGCCCCAAAGAACTGGTAGTTCTATGCATTGACAAAGCACAATGCTATAGAACTACTGGCACAAGCCAAATTTTGTTTTATATAGGACTTACAGGGTTGTTAATAGTTTGCAGTCGTAAAAAAATAAGCTTATTTAGCAACATTTAGCAGGATTTTTCATAACTTTGTCGAAAAATTTTAAATCTAGGGAGGTTGGTAAATTGGAGAATTCTGTATTGGCCCTATTTCTGCAGGCAATTCCAGAGATGATTGCTTTTTCCATGCTGGTCCTGGCCATGAACAGGGATATGAAAAACTGGAAAGAGGCAGTTCTAATGGGAGTTATACTGGCACTGGCATTGCATTTTATTAGAATGCTTCCCATTTCCTTTGGCATACATACTCTGATTTTTATTGGTTTAGCCATTATTTCATATAATCTGGTATTTAAAATCAACTTTACTATAATTGTAAAAGCTGTTCTACTAGGAACGCTCCTGATTGTTTTTGGGGAGGCCCTGTCTTTTCTGCTAATTATTAAGGTTCTGGGATTTACTTTTGAGGAGCTCACCAGCAGCGCCTTTTTATGGATAACTTCGGGGTGGCTTCATATCATTATGACTCTCGTGGTTGCATATTTTCTGTTTAAAAAAGGCAGGAGAGAGGTTGTTTAATGCTAGAGCAATTATTAAATAAATTTATCACCTCCCAGGGTTCAAAGCTGGAAATGGATGAGGAAAAGATGGCTGTAGCCAACTATGGCCTGCAGATAATTGTATACTCTACCATTGGAGTTATCCTTATATTTTTTATTGCTAGCTTACTTGGGGCTGTAATGGCTGCCTTTGCTGCTTTTATTACGGCTGCCTTGCTGAGGACTTTTTCCGGGGGAGCCCACTGCAAGGGGCCCCTTAAATGTATGAGCATAACATGCATGGTTTTTCCTCTTCTGGGGGTTATTTCAGTAAATATTTCAGCTTCTGCTGCAGCTTATTCCTACTACACTACAGGTATAATCTTTCTATTTGCCCTACTGAGTTTTTACAAGTTTGCCCCTGTGGATTGTGCAAACAAGCCCATAACATGTTCCCTGCAGAAAAAACAGCTGAGACTTGTATCATTTTCACTCATAAGCATTTTTTTGCTTTTGTCAATAGTTTTCCAGTACAGGTATTATGAAATAGTATTAGCGGGTCAATTGGGCATCCTGTGGCAGAGCCTTACGCTTTGGCCCTTGAGCATAAAAATAACCCAAAGGTATGATCAGCTATTAGCAAAAAATTGAAAGGAGCGAAGATGTATGTTTAGTAAAGTAAAGTTAGCGGCTTTGAGCGGTTTATTTGCAATACTTAGTTTAGTGGCTTTTGCAAGTGCAGCCTCAGCAAGTGTATTCGCGCATTATCAGCCCAATCTTCCAAAGTCTTTAAGAAAATAATAATGTAGTAGAAGCAAGGGTGATAAAAATCACCCTTGTTCTATAAAGGGATTGATAAAATTGAATCTTAAGAGAAAACATTCAAAAAAAGTTAATGAAATTATTATAGTAGCTCAATTTTTTTCTATAATTATCGTTTCCGTAGCTGTAGTTAACCATTTTCAAATTAAAAGTTTTCAAAGTTTTAGTGATAATATGCTTAATTTTTTCTACTTTGCTATGGTTTTTACACTTTTTTTAATTATAGGTTTGTTGTATCTTGAAAAGAATTTTATAAAACGGTCTGATAAAAAGATAACCTGGTACAGCTATTTTTTTAACATTTCCTTGCTTTTAATTGTAGTTTTTATTATTAACCTAACTGGTAAGGAGCAAAGCCCCTTTGAAATATTGTTCATTTTGCCGGTGATTACCACGGCCATTACCCATGGTGTAAGGGGAGGTTTATTTTTTGCTGGAGTTGAAAGTGCATATATTTTTTCCTACCATTATCCTGCAGCCATGGCCTCACATAGCTTAACACTAGACACAAGCATCATGTATATAAGCATTTTGTTTTTAGCAGCCTGGCTTATTGGCAGCTTTACTGAACTGGAGCATAAAACAAGAACAAAGTTAGAAAATCTTGTTAATATAGATGCATTAACTGAACTTAGCAATCATCGCCATTTTCAGGAGGTTCTTCATAATAAAATATCAGCGGCTGACCGAAAAAAAGAGCAGCTGTCTCTAATTTTTGGAGATGTTGATTATTTCAAGTATTACAATGATATATTTGGGCATCAAGAGGGGGATAAAGTTTTACAAACAATAGGAAAAATATTAGCAGAAAATTTGCCGCCAAACTGTATTGCAGCCCGCTATGGAGGAGATGAGTTTGCCATCATACTGCCCTGTTATTCTCAGGGTGAAGCAGTTGAAGTTGCAGAAAGGTTAAGAAAAAAGGTAGAAGAAATCCATTTTTTTGGACAAGAGCACCTTCCTCAAGAAAACATTACCCTTTCCCTGGGTGTTGCAACCTTCCCCGAAAATGCAAAAACTCCAAAAGAGTTGTTAAGTGTAGCTGATGAAGCCCTTTATAGTGCAAAATACATGCACAGAAATAAAGTGAAGCTTTATTTTTCAGTCCTAGATGAGCTAAAATCAAAGCTTAAAGACGATGAAACTGAAATTATCAGCTCGTTACGAACCTTCTTAAGCATTATAAATGCCAAGGATAGATATACCTATGGGCATTCTGAAAGAGTAATGGAATATGCAGTAGAGATGGCTGAAACATTGAACTTTACAAAAGAGAAAACTGATATTTTAAAATACAGTGCTTTTTTGCATGATATAGGAAAGATTGAAGTTGACAGATACATATTAAGCAAACAAACAACATTGACTTGTGAGGAAATGGAAGTTATGAAAAAACACACTACTAATGGTGCTGATATAATACGACCTATCAAACCCCTTTATAAATGTGCGGATATAATTAAATATCACCATGAAAACTTTGATGGGAGCGGTTATCCTGACAAGCTAAGTGGCAGACATATCCCTGTGGGGGCAAGGATCCTGCGTATTATAGATAGCTATGATGCCATGGTGACAGACAGGCCCTATCGCAATGGCATATCCTGGTTTGAGGCCCTGGAAGAGCTTAAAAAATATGCCGGGACATACTATGATCCATATCTGGTTACTATATTTTCCAGAGTAATTAATACAAGATACAACAATCAAGTTTCTTAGCTATTTAATATGCAGGTGCTCTAGTTTAGGATGGTTTCTTAAAAAAGAAACCATCCTAAAGACATATTAAACAATATATGTTACTAGGCTGGAACCACAAAAAACAGGGCACTTATGTACCCTGTTTTAATTAATAATTTGATCTAGCCTGAATATCCAAGGGCTACTATTCTTTTGCGCAGCTCGGTTATCATTGAAGGAACATCAATTTTTACGGGACAGCGTTCCACGCATCGTCCGCAGCGCAGACAATTATAGATTAGTGGAGCGGCATTATCAAGGCCTCCGGCAACGAATGCTGTCCAGATTGCTCCTATTCCTCCTAAATACCGGAAACCAAAATGACCTGCTACCTGCTGAAAAACCGGGCATTCGTACATACAGCCGCCGCATCTCAGGCAATGGAGACCTTGTTTGAACAGGTCCTCCCCAGCCATATTAGAACGGCCGTTATCAACAAAAATCACATGGATTTCTGCTGGCCCATGGGCTCCATAGGTTGTAACCTTCTCAATATCACCTGTTTTGCTGGGGCCGCTAATTATATTCACATAACCTGGAACGGTGTAATTGGCATAACGCCAGGTTACTTCAGAAACCTTCATGGCATCCTGGAATGTGGGTACCACCTTTTCAATGCCTACCAGGACAACATGTACCGGAGGAACCGCTGTACAAATTCTGGCATTTCCTTCATTCTCAATTATTACCATTGCACCTGTGTCCGCGGCCACAACATTAGAGCCGCTCATGCCTATATCTGCGTTAAAATACTTATCTCTCAGGAATTCCTTGACCGCTGCAACCTCCTTGGCAATATCTGGTTCAATGGGGCGGCCAAAAAACTCTGTGAATACTTCAGCCACCTGTTCCCTGGGCACATGGATGGAGGGAGACACAATGTGCATGGGCCTTTCATTCCTTAGCTGGAGGATGAACTCACCTAAATCTGTTTCCCAAACCTCATTCCCCTTTTCTATGAGATATTCTCTAACTTCCAACTCTTCTGCCAGAATGCTCTTGCCCTTTACTACAATTTTTTTAGTACCAATTATATCAGAGGTCAGCTGGAGGGCATCTTCCCTGGTCTTTGCAAAATAAGTCTTTCCCTTGTTTAGTTCAATGGATTCTCTGGCCTGGTCAACTAACTCCTTCATCCTTTTGATAGATTCTTTTTTTAGCTCAATTACTTCTTCAGCCATCTGCACTGTATGGGGATGTCTTTCAAGGGCAGCCTTTGTATTGCTTCTGTATGACTTAACTGCGCGGGAAAGGGCTACTTCAATGTTTTTGTCATTTGCTGCCTTGTTAAGTTCAGCAGTATACTTTTGGAACTTTTTTTCTAAAGACATTAAGCAATCCCCCTATAAAGAAATTCAATAAAGTCCTCAAGCTGTAGAGTGCTTTTTTTGCTGTCAATGCCCTTATCCAGGGCAGCCATACAATAGGGACAAAAGGTTATGATTAATTCTGCGCCTGTCTCTTCCAACTCTTTTACCCTATAGCTGGCGATTCTTCCAGAGATATCTGGAAACAGTATTTTGCATGGTCCGCCACAGCAAGTAGTCCATTTACCATTTTGCTCAGCTTCCACCATGGTAATTCCTTCAAATTTGCTGAGGATGCTGCGTATTTCCTCGGTAATACCAAGTTCCCTGGCCATCCTGCATGAATCATGGATTACTACTTTGCCAGAGAAGCCTGAGAGATTGAGCTTCTTTTCTGCGGTTAACAGTTCAGAAACCATGTCAACAAAGGTTCTTACCTCCACGTTAAAGTCATCTATCAGCTTTGGATATACCAGCTTAAAAACCTCAGCTGAGTGGGGGGAGAGGCAGATTATGGTTTTTGCACCAGTTTCATTAATTAAAGAGACTACTTTCTGGGCATGTATTTTCAAGTCATCCCAAAAACCAAGCTCATAAAGGAGAGCTCCGCTATAAAGCTCTCGTTCCCCTAAATAATAGAAATTCAACCCTAATTCCTTGAGGATTGATGCGGCTTTATATGATATTTTATTGTAACGTTCCCGGTCCCTGGCCAATACGCTGGCATAAAGCTTCTCTGCACTGATGCCAGTTTTGTCTATTAAATTGCGCATACCCATCATCAATGAAAATACTTTGCTTCCCTGATCCATCATGGTCATGGCTTGCACCAGGCTATCTATATACGGTATAAGCTGGTACTCCCCGCCGGTATAAAACAAATAGTCCTCACCCTGGAGGGGTAAGTTCAATTCCCTGGCCCAGGAGGCTATCTCAGAGCCTTTTAATGCCAGGGGATTTCCGTATTTGTTGATGTTACCCCTGATTACTTCCACGGACTGGGGAAGCATAAAATCCTTTGGGCTAATATTATGGTTTATCATAGACCCTCACATCCTAATTATTAATTGTATTCCTAATGTTAAGACAATTAAAACGTAAGAATATGTCAATTGTCAATAAGGCATTTAAAGGCAACGGGCAAGTATACAGTATAAGACAGTAGAAATGTATATTTAGATTTACTCAACCTTAGGGCTATTTAGCATGTCAATGAAGTTTAAGACTAATTTTAACTTGTCAGGCTCCATGGTGCAGGTGGAACCTAAAATAGCCTGAACGTTGGGTTGGTATAATAAAGACCTTAACTCAGGGCTTAAAGCTCCTATCACTTCTTCTATATCCTCTTGTTCTAAGATAACAGAGCAAACAGAAACGCCCAGGGCTTTTGTGATTTTCTCTAAGGTTTTGATGGAAGCCTGGGCTTTGCCTGTCTCAAGCTGTCCTATTAATCCTGGTGACACCCCGGCTTTTTCGGCAAGCTGCTTCTGGGACATGCCCCTGTTCTTTCTGGCCCTTTTTAACTTCTCAACAACAAGGGAGCATTTTCTGGTATTTCCAATAAAAAGGCTTACTGGCACATTAAATACATTTGCAATTCTTTTTAAGGTGCTCAATGATGGTACTGCCTGCTTCCTTTCGATTTCACTTAGATAAGTAACAGATAAGCCTGTTAATGAACCAAGCCTCTCAAGACTCAGCTGTTTTTCCTCCCGTAAAGCCCTGATCTGGTCTCCCAGGTATAATGTCAGCTCCGAGTGACATTCTTCCATGCTAAAGTCATCCTTGTCTATTTCAAAGGTTTCTGCTATTCGTGATATAACCTTGGGGTTTACTGTTTTAATGTTATTTTCTATATCCTGTATATAAGGCTCTGGAACCCTTAATAAATCAGCAAATTCCTGGGATGATAAGCCTTGTTTTTCTCTAAATTTACGTAATCCGCCACCATTTATCAAACTTGTTCACCTGCCTAATGTAAAGTTAACTACTGGTTAGATAGATTATAACATAATTGAGTCTTAATTGCTTTAAAGTCCTTTAGTCATTGTCAAGATTATGCATTTCAGGGATTTACAAAAAATAAAAAAATAAACGTAAAACATTTATTAAGGCGTTGCTGCCCCTCAGTTAGAGGGAGACGAGAAATATCTTATTAATAATGATTTTTTGTTTACGGTGCATGGGCAAATAGGCTGCAGGTTATGTCATGGCGGTGAAAATGTGCCGGAACAGTTTAGCGCTGTTAAAACAAAGGTAGGACTAAAGACTCATTTTGGGAAACCACCCTCTATTTTTTAATATTCTGTACGATAATTATAATATGAAAGAAAAACATAAAAACAGGAGGGATATGTAAATGGATAGAAAAAAGGTATTGTTTGTTATCGGACTAGCACTAGTATTTGCCCTGGTCTTTAGCTCAAGTGTCCTGGCCACAACTGACAAGGACAAAAAGAAAGGCATGCCTTTATTTGTGCAGGAGATGCTAAAAGAAAAGGGTATTGACCAACCTTTGGCTAAAACTGCAGTGGATGCTGGGGAAAATGGTCAGGAACTTATGGCTGAGATAGAGGGATTGTCTGAGGAAATGAATGAGCTGGAAAAGGAAATGCAGGGTTTAGAAAAGGAAGCTTTGCAGGCTCATCTTGTAAAAATGCACAAAACCAGAGCCCAGATCCTGGCGAAATTGAATCATTTTGAACAGGCCATGGAAGAGCTTGAAAAAGCCATAGCAATAGACAGGAAGAATCCAGAGGCCTACAAGGAAATAGGCAAGCTGTATAAAGAAGCAGGGAAACCAGGAATTAATGTTTTTGTTAATGGGAAAAAGCCTGTTTTTGACACCCCGCCTGTAATCAAAGATGGCAGAACCCTGGTACCTGTGAGGGCAATTGTTATGGCTCTTGGTGCAGATGTGAAATGGGATGCTGAGAATAAAGAAATTACCATTACCAAGGGAGAAAAAGTAATCATTCTGAAACTTGATAGTAAAACGGCTCTTATAAACGGAGTAGAACATGAATTGGATGTACCGGCTAAATCCGTTAATGCTAGAACTGTACTGCCTTTAAGGTTTATTAGTGAGGCATTAAAAACCCAGGTGAATTTTGATCAGGAAACAGGCATCATAATCATAGTAGATGATGAGGAAGGGACTGAAGAGGAAGAATCCAAGGATGAAATAGAAGATGAAGATGATGAAGACGACGATGACCAGGATGAAATAGATGATGAAGATGAAGAAGATGAAGAGTAAGTGGAGGGCACCACTAGCAGCAGAAGGAAGCTAAAACCATAAAAAATAATAAAAATAAAGGGCTGCCCCATGGATCAGGGTGAGCAGCCCTTTTCCCTTTTTGATATTATTTTTTTCTTCAACTTGAGCCTCCCAGGGCTTGCATGGTTTTTTGGGCATCAAGAAACAAAGCACTATGAAAAGTACTATGATGATTAGTATTATATGAAGTGATTAGCAAATGATATAAAGAGAAGGTATGGTAAAAGTATATATAAACATCTATAATAATAAAGTAACAAGTATACCAGGATATAAATTAAGTTCCATATGTCTGCTGTCGTGCCATTATGGGTGGCGTTGAAGTCAAGGTTAAAGAATAATTACTCGCCAGAGAGGGTGGTGCTGATGCTGGGATGTTTGGAAAGTATCAAAAGCATTTTGGACTATACCAATGATGCCATAATTGTTGTAAACAAAGAAGGGTTAATTACCTTATTTAATAAGGAAGCCCAGCGGCTTACTAGAACTCCCATTGATGCAGCCCTTGGACAGCATATTACTGAAATAATTCCTAATACCCGGCTTCTTGAGGTTATTCAAAGGGGCAAGCCTGAATTAAATCAGCAATTAGAATTAAAAGACGTGACTATTATTACCAGCAGGGTTCCAGTTAGAGATGAACATGGCAGCATAATAGGTGCAGCGGCAGTATTCAGGGATATTGCAGAAAGAATTGCCATGACAGAAGAAATAAGCAACCTGCGGGATATCCAGACCCTGTTAGAGGCCATAATAAATTCAACCCAGGATGCCATTTCTGTGGTAGATGAAAAGGGCATCCATATTTTGATAAACCCAGCTTATACAAGGATCATTGGCATGAAAAAGGAAGAGCTCCTTAATAGGCCGGCTGATGTAGACATAGTTGAGGGGGAGAGCATGCATTTCAAGGTCCTTAGGACAAGGGAACCTGTTCGTGGTATCAGGATGAAGGTGGGTCCCCAGAGAAAGGACGTTGTTGTTAACGTTGCACCAATGATTGTAAATGATAAGTTAAAAGGCAGCGTGGCGGTAATTCAGGACATTTCAGAGATCAGAAAGCTGACCCATGAGCTTAAGCTGGCAAAACGTTTAATCAGGCACCTGGAAGCAAGGCATGCCTTTGAAGATATTATAGGCAGGAGCGAAGAGATTACTGGAGCAATAGAGCAGGCCAGACGTGCGGCCAAAACTCCTGCTACTGTTTTGCTTCGTGGGGAAAGCGGTACAGGCAAAGAATTATTTGCCCATGCTATTCATAATGCCAGCGACAGGTGTGAAGGGCAATTTATCAGGGTAAACTGTGCGGCGCTGACAGATACACTCCTGGAAAGTGAGCTGTTTGGTTATGTGGAAGGTGCCTTTACTGGAGCCAAAAAGGGCGGCCATAAGGGTTTGTTCGAGGAAGCAAGTGGAGGTACAATTTTTCTTGACGAAATAGGAGAAATAAGCTTATCTCTCCAGTCCAAGCTTTTACGTGCTTTGCAGGAAAAGGAAATCATTCGAGTTGGTGCAGCTAAGCCCACAAAGATTGATGTACGGATTATTGCAGCCACAAATGCAAATCTAGAAGAATTAATCCAAAAGGGTGCCTTTAGAGAGGATTTATATTATCGTATAAATGTCCTGCCTATTATTATACCGCCATTAAGGCATCGCAAGGAAGACATACCCATACTGGTTCGTCACCTGCTTCCCAAGTATAACCAGGAATACGGTCGTAATGTTGAAGAAGTATCAGGCCAGGCCCTAGAGGTGCTGCAGGAATATAACTGGCCAGGCAATATTCGTGAGCTGGAAAACATCCTGGCCAGGGGTATTATTAATATGAAATACAAAGAAACGGTCTTGGAGGCATACCATCTGCCCTTGATCGGTACAGAAGTGACTGGCTCTAACGGCTCTAACATCCACGGAGAATCCCATCCTGCTTATTCAGGGGAAAGCTATGACCAGCTTTTCAAGAAATGGGAAAGGGAATTGCTTGCAAAAGTCATGGAAGAAGCTGGAGGAAACAAGAACAAGGCAGCCAGGATGCTGGGCATATCCATTCGCAGCTTGTATTATAAACTGGAAAAATATGGCATTAAGGAATAGCCCTGCAGAATATGTTGCAATAAATTGCAGGATGCGCAAAAAACTGCAGGGCAGAAACCTGCAAAAAAATGCAAGACATTATTGCAAAAATGGCCCTTGAACTGAATACATGTAAGAAATCTTTGCACATCAGGCCCCTCAAGGAAAAGGGGTCTGATATGTTTTTTGGCATCTTTTTTGCGTAAAGATATTGTGTATGGTGTTTTTTCGCATTTTTATGAGGAGCTGATAGATTGAACAAAGATAAATTACTAGTTATAAATCCTGGATCAACTTCCACAAAGGTGGCTGTTTTCAAAGGCCAAATGCTCTTATGGACAGGAACCCTTGCCCATTCAACTGGAGCATTAAGGGAATTTAATAATATTATAGATCAATTTCAATTTCGCAAAAAAACCATAGAGAGGGCTGTTCTTAATCAAGGCTATGTCCTGGAAGATTTTAAGGCTGTTGTTGCCAGGGGTGGTCTGTTAAAGCCAATTTCTGGGGGAACTTACATTGTAAATGCTGCCATGCTGCAGGACTTGAGAAATGGTACCTATGGCGAACATGCCTGCAACCTGGGTGCACTCATAGCAAGGGAGATTGCAGGGCCATTGGGGATAAATGCCTATATTGTAGACCCAGTGGTTGTTGATGAGCTTGAACCCCTTGCTAGATTATCAGGAATACCAGAAGTTCCAAGGCGTAGCATTTTCCATGCATTAAATCAAAAGGCCATGGCAAGAAGATACTGCAGGGAAAATAACCGAAGGTATGAAGATGTAAACCTCCTGGTGGTTCACCTGGGCGGCGGGATTTCCGTGGGAGCACACAAAAAAGGTCGAGTCATTGATGTTACTAATGCTTTAGATGGAGAAGGCCCCTTTTCCCCTGAAAGGGCCGGAGGCATACCTGTAGTAGAGCTATTAAAATATTTTATTGAGCATGGAAAAGACTTAGATGGTATTAGAAAAAGATTAATTGGCCAGGGCGGGCTGGCGGCATATCTAAAGACTAATGATGCTAGAGAAGTGGAAGACATGATTGAAAAGGGCAAGGAGGAAGCAGCTCTTGTTTATGAAGCAATGGCCTATCAAATTGCAAAGGAAATTGGAGCTTATGCTGCAGTCCTATCAGGGAAAATAGATGCAATCATTCTCACCGGTGGCCTGGCATTTAGCAGCAGATTAACAGCCTGGATAAAAGAAAGGGTGGATTTTATAGCCCCAGTAGTTTTATACCCAGGGGAAGATGAAATGACAGCTCTGGTAGAAGGGGTGCTAAGGGTCTTTGACGGAACAGAAGAAGCACTTGTATATTAAATTGCGGTCAGCAAGATTTTCCAAATTTTTGCAGATTTGTTTTCTTGTATTGTAAAAATTGCAAAAAATCCAGGGAAAGGAGGTTTAAACCCATGACAAAAATAATGTTTCATGAGGATGCTTGTAAAGGCTGTGAATTGTGCATTGAGTTCTGCCCAAAAAATCTAAT
>JAGXSK010000110.1 GCA_018333845.1 Clostridia bacterium
AAAAGGATCCCCGTGGAAAAATGTACAGGTTGTTTAAAAAGCTGCAGCAAGTCCTTCTGTATAAAGACGGCATTGGAAAATGCCCAGATGGGACATATTGAAAAGGGATTAGTGTTTGCTGGTATAAATGTACACAAGATTTGTAAAATATTACCTGTGAAAAACATAATTAATGAACTAATACAAGAGTTTGAAGCTGCTACTAAAAGATATGGAGGGTTGTAGAATGACTAAAAGAGTAGTAATTACAGGAATGGGAGTTTTAAGTCCAGTTGGAATAGGTCTTGAAGAATTTTGGACATCTTTAACAGAAGGAAAATCAGGAATTGGTCCAGTAACGCACTTTGATGCAAGCAATCTTGCTACTACCATTGCTGGTGAAGTGAAGGACTTTGATCCGCAAAAATATATGGATAAAAAAGAAGCCAAAAGAATGGATAGATTTACTCAGTTTGCTGTTGCTGCAGCGGCAATGGCAATGGAGGACGCTGGCCTGTCTAAAAATAATGTAGATTGTGAAAGAGTTGGGGTTATACTGGGTACAGGTATTGGTGGAACCAATACCTTTGAAGACCAACATCGTGTACTGGGTACTAAAGGACCAGGAAGGGTAAGTCCCTTTTTTGTGCCAATGATGATTGCCAATATGGCAGCAGGTCACATTTCAATAGCCCTTGGAGCAAAGGGAATAAATTATACAGTTATTACAGCATGTGCTTCAGGAACTAATTCTGTTGGTGAAGCATTTAAAGCCTTGCAGAGAAACTCTGCAGATGTAATAATTACAGGGGGAACTGAAGCTGCTATTACTCCCATGGCCATGGCGGGCTTTGCTTCCATGAAAGCTATGTCTACTAGAAATCATGAGCCTCAAAAAGCAAGCAGGCCCTTTGATGCTGAGCGGGATGGATTTGTTATGGGAGAAGGTTCTGCAATACTGGTGTTGGAGACCCTTGAACATGCAAAGAACAGAGGTGCAAAAATCTACGCAGAAGTGGTTGGCTATGGTTGCTCTGCAGATGCATTTCATATTACTGCACCAGCACCTGGTGGAGAAGGCGGAGCAAGGGCGATGAAGCTGGCTATTGAAGATGCAGGAATGAGTTCAGAAGAGGTTGACTACATTAATGCTCATGGTACATCAACTGATTTAAATGACAAATATGAAACCCTGGCTATAAAAACTGTTTTTGGAGATCATGCTTACAAAATGGCTGTTAGCTCCACCAAATCAATGACTGGTCACCTGCTGGGAGCGGCAGGCTCTGTGGAATTAATTGCAAGTGTCTTAACTATAAAGAATAGTATTATTCCTCCCACTATCAATCTTGAAAATCCAGACCCAGAATGCGACTTGGATTATGTACCAAACAAGGCACGAATACAAGAGGTTAATGTAGCCTTATCTAACTCTCTAGGATTTGGTGGCCACAATGCTACGGTCATTGTAAAAAAATTTTAAAGAATAGGCAAGACTAATGGATAAAAAAAGAAAAAAAAGCTTAGAAAGCTTTACAAGAAAAAATAATATTCTTTTTATGGATTATAATTTGCTGGATACAGCTTTTACCCATCCTACCTTTGTTTTTGAAAGCAAAAGTAGGAATCTTGAAAGCAATCAGAGACTAGAATTCCTTGGCGATGCTGTTTTAGGAATGGTTGTAGCCCAGTATCTTTACGAAGTCTTTAGACAAGAAACTGAGGGCACTTTAACAAAAATGAGGGCAGCAGTTGTATGTGAATCAACCCTTGCTAGAATTGCTAGAAGGCTGCAAATAGGGCAATTTTTATTACTTGGAAAAGGCGAGGAAATTACAGGGGGCAGAGATAGAAACTCTTCTCTTGCCGATGCCTTTGAGGCTTTAATTGGTGCTTTATACCTGGACCAGGGAATTGAAGTTGTAAAAAGATTTTTGGAAGATAACTTATTAAATGAGCTGGATAAATATGAACTAGGCAATTATGGTGATTATAAAACTATGGTGCAGGAACTTGCCCAGAAAATCTGTGGAGAAAATGTTTCTTACCATATTATTTCTGAAAGTGGTCCTGACCACAATAAACAATTCCAGGCGGGTATTTTTTTGAAAAATGAGCTGCTTGCCATGGGCTTTGGCAGCAGCAAAAAAGAAGCTGAACAGGCAGCAGCAAAAAAAGCCTATGATTGCTTGAAAGCAGCAAATAAAAAGTATGATGGTGATTAAATTGAAACACTACATTATTGCTATTTTTGTACCCCATATGGGGTGTCCATTTCAATGTGTCTTTTGTGATCAAAAAAAAATCAGTGGTGCAAGGGATGCTAATCCAGCTGAAATAATAGATAACTATTTAAAAACCCTGGATGCAAAAAAGCAGAAAAAAAAGGTGGAAGTTGCTTTTTATGGGGGCAGCTTTACTGCTATTGAAAAGAAAAGACAGATAGAGCTATTGGCACTTGTTAAACCTTATATAATGTCAGGTCGTGTTGATAATATACGAATTTCAACTAGACCTGACTTTATTAGTTTGGAAGTTCTGGACTATTTAAGAAGGTATGGTGTAAGTGTAATTGAGCTCGGTGTTCAGTCGTTAGATGACAGGGTGCTTGAACTGTCTGGAAGGGGCCATGATGCCAGTTGTGTCTATGAAGCCGCCAGATTAATAAAAGAAGCAAAGATTTCACTTGGAATCCAGCTTATGCCTGGTTTGCCTGGAGATACATTAGATAGTATACTTGCAACAATGAACAAAACTATTCGTATTAAACCTGATTTTGTAAGAATATATCCTACTGTTGTTATAAAAAATACTGCTCTTCACAAACAACTGAAAATGAAAAAATATTTTCCATTGGCTCTATCTGATGCAGTGCAGATTTGTGCTAAAATGTATAGAGAATTTATAAACAATCATATTCAAGTTATTAGAATGGGGCTGCAGGCTACTGATTTGCTGGAGCAGGAGTATGTTGTCCAGGGACCATATCATCCATCCTTTGGGGAACTGGTATTAAATGAAGTGGCATATGATTTAATGGCCAAACAATTAAGAATTGTAGATTATTCTTGTGGGTATCTAAAGTTCATAGTACCATATAGGCAGCTGTCAATATATCTGGGACAAAAGAGGATTAATCTAAAAAAACTCAGGGCTGCAGTACCCATAGAAGTTAATATAGTTGGAAGTCGTGAACTACCCAAAAATCAGTTTCAAGTATCCACAGACAACCGACTAGTAACTTGCTTTCAAAAATATATTAGGTAAGATTATAGTGTTTTTGGAGGGAGAAATTTGTATCTTCAAAGGATAGAACTCCATGGTTTTAAGTCATTCGTAAACAAGGTTTCCATAAAACTGGACAAGGGAATTACAGTTATTGTAGGACCAAATGGCAGTGGCAAAAGCAATATTGTAGATTCCTTGAGATGGGTCCTTGGTGAAACAAGTGTGAAATCACTGCGTGGCAGCAAACTGGAGGATGTAATATTTTCTGGTACTAAAAACAGGAAACCCATGGGCATGGCCGAGGTCACAATAGTCCTGGACAATTCATCTGGATTATATCCAATGGACTATAATGAAATAACTGTTACAAGAAAGGTCTTTAGAGATGGGGAAAGTCAATTTCTAATTAATAAAAACCATTGCCGCTTAAAGGATGTACAGTCCCTGTTCATGGATACTGGTATTGGTAAAAATGCTTTTGCCATAATTGGCCAGGGTAAGATTGATCATATTATCAGTTCTAGTCCTGAAGAAAGAAGGCCCCTTTTTGAAGAGGTGGCTGGAATAACCAAATATAAACATAGAAAAAAGGAAGCAGAACAAAAATTGTCTGTAACAGAACAAAGTTTACTTAGAATAGGCGATATTGTTTATGAAATTGAGGAGCAGCTGCCGGCACTAAAGATAGAAGCAGAGATTGCTCAAGAGTATCTAAGAAAGCTTAAAGTGTTAGAAAGTGTTGAGTATCAATATTTAAGATTAGAAAAAGAGAAGCTTCAAAAACGTTTGGATACCATTACAAGCAATTACTGCCAGAACAACAGTCTTGTTATAAGCTATGGCGGTTTTTTGTCAGAATTAGATAGATATATTTTTAATGAAAAATTTATCCTAGATAAATGCCAGGATAAAATTTCAACCATTATTAACCTTGTAGGTGAGATGAACTCTGAAACAGAAAGATACCTTGGGGAAGAAAAAGTCCTGAGGGAAAAAGTTAATGGGCTGCTCAGAGAAATTGAAGTGATAAAAACTGACAGGGTAATTCAAAGTTCTGAGGTAAATAATTGGACAAAAAATGTTGAGGTATTACGTGGTGATATTAACAATGCTAACATGAATCTTTTGCAGCTGCAGAAAAAACTAGATGGCATTAATATAGATGTAAATAATTTACAGGTCGAGATGGAGGACAATGAAAAACTTCAGGTGGTAAAAAATAACTTCCTTGTAGACCACCAGGCAATACTTGCACAATATAAAAATGATATTGCAAAACTTGAAACAAGAATTTCTCTTTTAAAAAAACAAAGGGATAAGATAACAGAACAGTTGACAGATAGGGAAACCAAACTAGACAGTTTAAATGGGGAAGAACAGAAGATAGCTATTGAGGCCAAAGAACTGCAGCAAATTTATGAGGAAATAGTTGAGTCTATACAAACCAATAAAAACAAAATTGAAAGTTTAGAAGTTCAGAAAGAACAGATTAAAAACCAAAGGGATACAATTGAAAAAGACCTGTATAAGATAAATTCTAGACTTAACTTTTTAAAAGAATTGGAAAAAGACATGGAAGGATATTTTCCTGGGGTTAAGTCAATTCTTATTGCAAAAAGAAACAATCCTGAGGAATGGGCTGGAATTGTAGGAAGTGTAGCCGATATAATTACTGCTCCCAGTGAACTTGTTTTACCCATTGAGGTTGCAGTAGGTTCCCAACTTCAAAATCTCATAACTGTATCTAGTGAAGATGCCAAGAAGGCAATTGCTTATTTAAAAACTAATAAATCAGGGAAAGTTACCTTTTTGCCTTTAAATACAATTCAGTGTAAACCCTTTGAAATTCCGCAAAAACACAAGAATGCTTCTGGTCTTATAGGCATGGGTTATGAATTAATTAAAAGTGATGCTAAATTTGCTGTCGTTGTTAGATACCTTTTAGGACGTGTTTTAATAGTTGAAGATCTCAATAAAGGGTTGGTCTTTGCAAAGGAATTTAATTACTCTCTAAAAATAGTTTCTCTAGATGGGCAGATGGTTATGCCTGGTGGTTCCATTACAGGTGGTTTTATTAAAACTTCATCAAGTAATCTCCTTTCTAGAAAGACAGAGATTACCACTCTTATAAAGGAAAAAGATCCTTTAGAGAGAGACCTCAAGAAAAGGAATGAAGAATTTAACAGGTTAATTGCTTTAAAAACAGCCTTTACAGATAGGGATAAAGAATTACTTCAAAAGGCTAACGACTTAAGGGAAAAAATGCAGCAAAAAGGCAATATACTCCATATAATTAAAGAAAAAATCTCCACTGTTAAGGATGAAATTTCTGTTTATGAAAATGAACTAGAACTGGTTAATAGTAGTGAACTTGAAAATCAAGCATTAGTAAGTGATACAGAGAAAAAAGTCCTGGAGATAGAAAGCCAGATAAATGATCTGACCTTGGAAATGGATATGATAAAGGACCAGAGTAAAAAGATTCTTGAACAGATTAATTGTCTGGTAAATATTCAGCATCAAGTGCAAATAGAAAAAAGTATATGGGATCAAAAACTCAATCAATTAGAGGAAAAAGTAGACGACTACTTATCAAGAATAGCTGCTTATAAAGCTAAGATGGAAATAAATGATCAAAAGCTTCACAATAATAAAGCTGAAATAGTAAGTATTAATAACACCATTGAATACCTTGGCACAAGAATCGCTAAACTTCTGAAGGAAAGAGAAACCATGGTTAATATGAAACAACAGCTTATTGAAAGTAAAGATTTTCTTTCAAACAGGCTAATGTTGCATGAAAAAGTCCAGACACAGGTAAATGGTTTATACCAGGAAGTTTCAAAAAGACAGCACCAATTGGAACTGGAAAGGGCTAGAATTGAAGCTAACCTGGATAGCATGACATCTACCATGGAAGAAAAATTTTCTGGAAATTTCACACCAATGGAAATTGGAATAAAAAATTACAAATTAGAAGTAGAAAGCCTTAAGGGAGAAATTGCTGCCCTGGGTCAAGTAAATATTGGAGCCATTGAACATTATCAAAAATTAACTGAAAGGATCCACTTCCTTCAGAATCAAAAAGAAGATTTGCTCAAAGGCAAGGAAGCCCTGGAAAAAGTTATTAAAGAAATTGACAGCATAATCGAAGAAAGATTCAGCCAAACCTTTGCAAGGGTTAGTCAGGAATTTTCAGCTATCTTTAAATATCTTTTTGGCGGTGGATCTGCCAGCATCTATGTTACCAATGAGGAAAATTTATTAAATACTGGTGTAGATATTGAAGCCCAGCCACCAGGCAAAAAACTGCAAAACATAACTTTATTATCTGGGGGAGAGAAGGCTTTAACAGCAATTGCGTTACTTTTTGCATTCTTGAAAGTAAAGCCAAGCCCCTTCTGTGTGTTGGATGAAATTGAAACCTCTCTAGACGAAACAAATGAACAGAGGTTTTCCCAGTTCTTGCGTGAACTGTCAAATAGCACCCAGTTTTTAATAGTATCTCATAGGCAGAATACAATGCTGGCAGCTGACAACTTGTACGGAATAACTACTGAAGAACCGGGTGTTTCAAAGGTAGTTTCTGTAAAACTGTCTGATAACCTGGCAGCAGTTTAAGATTTAAAGAATATACATTGATTTCCGAGGAAAACTAAAGTAAAAGTGTTTTACTCAGGAGCTGATGATATGTATAAACGAATAACTGGAATTTCTCAGGAATTAGTAGCTAAGTTAGTAGACAGAACTATCCAACTCAGTCAGGGAAGAAATGCTGGTTGCTTTGCTTTTGTCAACCAGAATGGGATCATAGATGAGGCTACAGAAATAGTAAGTGGGGGGTTGAGTGGGCTGCCTTTAAGGTTGCTCCTTAATAGAATAACCCCCATGAAGGACAAGTCTCTTATTGAAGGATTAAATTTGCTGCCAGAAAATACAGTTTTTGTTGTAACCAGACCTGGAAAAACTGGCCTGGCTACTGATGTGTCAGGTGTAGATTTTTTCAACTGCCCAATTGTGTCAATAGGTGTAAAAAATGAAGGTGCAGCAGGAATAAGTATTGTGTATCCAAAACCAGAGTACTTTGATTTGTCCACAAAATCTGAAGAAATGAATATAGCTACCCTGGCCACCAGTACAATGGATGAAGAAAAGGATGTTTTAAGAACCAACCACGAATTAAGCTTGAAATATCTGGAAGTTTCTGAGGAATTACCCCAGATTAAAATTGACTTAAAAAATGTTAATGGCGAAAAAAAGGGGGAAATATGGATCTTGCGAAAATTAAGTGTTAAATCTATTGATAAAAATTTAGCTGCAGCCATGGTTAATGAATCAATTAAGATTGGACAAGGCAGGGAAGTAGCAGCCATTGGAATAATTGATGAAAATGGTCATGTTACCGGCAAAGGCAAAATAATTGCAGGTGGAATTGGCTATGTGCCGTCTAGATTGCTTGCATCAAGCTACACTGATATATCAGGGAAATCACTAAGAGTCATCTACAGTAATGATATTCCAGATAATGCAATTATAATCCACACCCATCCAGGAGGAACAGGTGTTATGCATATTGGAGATGCCAATGCTGGACCTGGGACATGGGGGAGACCTATAATTGCAATAGGCCATGATAAAGATGGCAACATCAGGGGAGCTACTGTAATAGAAAAAGCAAATAGGATATTTGAACTTACAGATGAAGACGAATCATTAAATAATAAATTTTTTGATGCTGAAACAACGCAAGAAGAGTCAGAAATTCGCAATAGGAAATTTGCAATAGCCCAGGAATTTACTGATCTATGTAAACCTATTGAGCTTAATTAGGCTGACGTGATAGAATATGTTTGGGTTAAGGTTAAGCCTTAACCTTTGTTTTTTACCATTAGTTTATGGTAGTAAAATAACGAGGTTGGTTTGTAATTTTTTCATGGAGGAAGGATAACAATGGGATTGTTTGATAAGCTTAAAGGCAAATTGCAAAAAACAAAACAGGGATTTGTAGATAAAGTTACTGAGTTAGTTACAGGGTACAAAAGAGTTGATGATGAGTTTTTTGAAAGGCTTGAAGAGGTTTTGATAGAAGCAGATGTGGGAGTTAACACAGCCATGGATCTAACAAAAAGGCTCAGACAAAGAATTTATTCAGAGAGAATATCTGAGATGGACAGGGTTAATCAAGTAATACAAGAAGAATTAGCAGGCCTGTTAGAATATGAAAATAACGCAATAAATCTATCAAAACATAAGCCAACTATAATAATGGTGGTTGGGGTAAATGGTGTGGGCAAAACAACCACTATAGGCAAATTAGCATACAACTTTAAAGAACAGGGTAAAAAAGTAGTTCTCGCAGCTGGAGATACCTTCAGGGCAGCTGCCATTGAACAGCTTGCAATATGGGCAGGCAGAGCAAATGCTGACCTGATAAAACACCAGGAAGGTTCTGATGCCGCGGCAGTAGCTTATGATGCTGTTCAAGCTGGCATATCAAGAAAAGCAGACATAGTTTTAATTGATACTGCTGGGAGATTGCATAACAAGGTAAATTTGATGAATGAAATTGGCAAGGTGAAAAAGGTTATAAGCCGTAGCAAAGAGGATGCTCCTAATGAAGTGCTTCTTGTCCTTGACGCAACAACTGGTCAAAATGCCATTTCTCAAGCAAAGACATTTAAAGAAGTTGTAGATGTAACGGGTATTGTATTAACCAAATTAGATGGTACCGCCAAGGGTGGGGTTATTTTTAGTATTAAAGAAGAATTGGGCCTTCCTGTCAAATATATTGGTATTGGAGAAAAAATTGAAGACCTAAAACCGTTTAATCCAGATGAATTCGTAAAGGCATTGTTTTATAATGAGCAGTAGGAACCTTGGAAGGGAGTGTTTAGTTTGAACAAGGTGGATTTTGCTATTATAGGTGGTACTGGGGCATTTACTGGGGGCAAACAGGGTGAAAGATTAAATAACAGGGAAAGAATGGAAATTTCTACTAAATACGGGAAGGTAATTCTGGAAATTATTGAGGTTGGGGGAACCAGGGTGGCACTGTTAAAAAGACATGGCCTAAATCACTCAATACCCCCGCATAGAATTAACTATCGAGCAAATATTATGGCCTTAAAAATGTTAGGAATTAAAAGAATTCTGGCAACAGCAGCAGTTGGCTCGCTTAATCGTAAATTTAAACCAGGTGATCTGGTGCTCTTAAGTGACTTTATTGACTTTACATGGGGAAGGGACACAACCTTTTTTGATGAGGCAGGGCAAGAAGTTATTCACGTGGACATGACAAATCCCTATTGTCTTTTTTTGCGTGGCAAACTAATTGATGCAGCCCAGGACACAGGCATATCCCTGATATCTAAAGGGGCTACATATGTGTGTACACAAGGCCCGCGCTTTGAAACTCCGGCTGAAATATTAATGTACAAGCATTTAGGTGCAGATCTAGTAGGTATGACCTCTGTTCCTGAGGTGGTTCTGGCAAGGGAGGCAGAAATATGTTATGCAACTGCAGCAATTGTAACAAACTATGCTGCTGGCATATCTGACAATCCATTGACCCATCAAGAAGTCCTGGAAAGAATGGCTATGTCCTCGGCAAAGATTTACACCCTGTTCAGTAAAGCAATAAAGATTACAGACAGTAATAAACTCTGTTCTTGCCAGACAGCTGTTTCAGGTCAGGAAAGCCTGGGAGGATAAGCATATGAAAAGTGTAATCTGGGAAAACTCAACACTTAAACTTTTGAATCAGACAAAACTGCCTTTAAGAATTGAGTATGTAAATTGTAAAACTCATAAAGAAGTTGCCGGGTGTATAAAAAATATGATTGTGAGAGGGGCTCCAGCCATTGGGGTGGCAGCTGCCTATGGAATGGTTCTGGCAGCAAAGGAATTTTTAGAAGCATCTAACAAAAACTTTATGGATAAGCTTTACAATGCTGGTGAGCTTCTCAAGTCAACAAGGCCTACTGCAGTAAATCTATTCTGGGCCGTTGATAAGATGTATAAGGCAGCAAAGGATAATGAAAAGGCTTCCACCATGGATATAGCCTTAATTTTAGAAAAGGCTGCCATAGATATTCATGAAGAGGACATAGCATTAAACAAAAGTATTGGAGCACATGGAGTAAAGGTAGTCCCAGTAGGAGCAGTTATTATGACCCACTGTAATGCTGGAGCTCTGGCTACAGCAGGCTATGGGACTGCCCTTGGGGTAATAAGGACTGCTTTTGAAAAGGGTATCCTTGAAAAAGTTTTCGCCTGTGAAACACGTCCCTTGCTTCAGGGTGCCAGATTGACAGCCTGGGAGCTTCACCAGGACAAAATTCCTGTAACTCTTATTACAGATAGCATGGCAGGCTATTTAATGAGCCAGGGGAAAATAGACATGGTTATTGTTGGCGCAGATAGAATTGCAAAAAATGGAGATGTTGCAAATAAAATAGGCACATACTCCCTGGCTGTACTAGCCAGCTACCATAATATTCCCTTCTTTGTTGCAGCCCCATATTCCACAATAGATATGGACATGGCATCAGGCGATGAAATAATTATTGAAGAAAGACATTGCAATGAGATCAGGCACATACAGGATGTTGAGGTTGTTCCTGAAGATATTCATACCTATAATCCGGCTTTTGATGTTACCCCTAACAAGCTTGTAACTGGTATCATCACTGACAGGGGAATCTTAACTGCACCCTATGAAAAAGAGATTGACAGGCTGTTTAGTAAAAAATGAGGTGATATCCAATGAAAAAAACAGTAATAAAAAATGGCTATATTTTAACCATGGAAAGGGATATTAATAATCCCGGAGATAACTATTTTCAAGGTGATGTAATCTTAAATGGTGATAAAATAGAATCAGTACATATTGGCAGCCGGCAGTACGTGTCAGATGATTTTCACATTATTAATGCTGCTGGCATGGCAGTAATGCCTGGATTAATTAACTGTCATACCCATGCTGCCATGACTTTACTAAGAGGGTACGCAGATGACCTGCCGCTAATGGAATGGTTGGAAAAGAAGATATGGCCCCTTGAAGCAAAGCTGCAGCCTGAGTATGTTTACTGGGGAACAAAGTTAGCAGCACTAGAAATGATCAGGGGAGGAACAACTTGTTTTGCTGACATGTATTTTATGATGGATCAGGTTGCAGAAGCTGTCAAGGAAACAGGTATTAGGGCTTCTTTGAGCAGAGGTTTAATATCCTTTAATAGTGGACAAAAGGCGCTAGAGGAAAGCATTGATTTTGTTAAAAAATATCACGAGACAGCTGAAGGCAGAATAACCACCATGTTGGCACCTCATGCACCCTATACTTGCGTTCCCGAATACTTGCAAGAGGTTTCTGACGAGGCAAAAAAGTTAGGAGTAGGAATACACATTCATATAGCAGAAACCCTAGCTGAAGTTAGCCAGATAAAAGAAAAGTACGGCAAATCCCCAGTTGAAATGGTTTATGATGCGGGGCTATTTACTGCAAAACCTGCTTTAGCTGCACACTGCGTACACATGTCAGATAATGATTTGAAAATACTAGCCCAGGAAAAGGTCAATGTGGCCCATAACCCTGAAAGCAATATGAAGCTTGCAAGTGGTATTGCCCCAATTACCAAGATGATTGAAATGAATATTAATGTTGGGCTGGGAACTGATGGTGCTGCCAGCAATAATAATTTAGATATGTTCCAGGAAATGAGAAGCGCTGCTTTACTACAAAAAGTACATACCTATGATCCTACTGTTATTTCTTCCTATCAGGCCCTTGTCATGGCCACAAGCTGTGGAGCCAGGGCCCTTGGAATGGACCATAAGATTGGAAAAATACAAGCAGGTATGCAGGCGGATATTATTCTGGTTGACCTAAGCAGCCCCCATCTTCAACCTTTACATGATGTGAATGCCCACCTGGTCTATTCTGCAGGTGCAGCTGATGTGGACACAGTTATAATAAATGGCAGGGTTGTTATGAAAAATAAGGAGATAAAAACAATAGATGAGGAAAGGGTAACCTTTGAAATACGAGACATCATTAAAAAGCTTATTTAATTTTATCTAATTCTAGATTTTCGTATGATTCACACATGAAATATTATAGGATAACTTACAAAGCGACAAATCTGTTGTTATAATTCACTTGACAAAAGACGTCAGTTATATTAATATTCCTCTGTGAAGTAAAAATACTTTACAGCAATGGATGTGACTGTTTTTGAACATTATACCCAAAATAAATAAATCAGCTAGATTATTTGACTTTTATGGAAGTCTGCTTACAAAAAAACAACAGTTGATTTTTAAATTATATTATTATGATGATTTATCTCTGGGTGAGATTGCACAAGAGCTTAATATCAGCAGACAAGCAGTATATGACATTATAAAACGAACAGAAAACTTGTTGAAAAACTATGAAGACAATTTACAATTGTGGGGCAAATACCAAAAAACTCAAAAAAATATAAAGGACATAAAGGCAATATTATTAGCAAGTAATATTGACAATAAAGAAAAACAACGTCTTTTATTATCATTAGACAGTTTGCTGGAAAATTAGGCAGAATTTAATATTTTAATTTGGGGACTTTTTAACTTTTGAATAAGGAGGGGAGCAAATGGCTCTATTTTCTAGCTTGAGTGAAAAACTTCAGGATACCTTCAAAAGACTTAAAGGAAAAGGCAAACTTTCTGAAGCAGATATAGATGCGGCAATGCGGGAAGTTAGAATAGCTCTTTTAGAAGCAGATGTAAATTTTAAAGTTGTGAAAAAATTTATAGCTAGTGTTAAAGAAAGAGCCATTGGCAGCGAGGTCTTAGAAAGTCTAACTCCTGGACAGCAGGTTATCAAGATTGTAAATGATGAACTGATTAATTTGATGGGAGAAAAGGAGGCCAATATTGTCTTTGCCTCCAAACCACCAACAGTAATAATGATGGTAGGCCTTCAGGGCTCTGGTAAAACCACTTCATCAGCAAAACTAGCAAAAACCTTTAAAAAGAAAGGTCGTAGTCCCTTGTTGGCAGCATGTGATATTTATCGCCCAGCTGCTATCAAACAGTTAGAGGTGTTAGGTGGACAGTTAGACATACCAGTATTTTCAAAAGGACAAGAAAATCCAGTTTTAATAGCTAAAGAAGCTATAGTATTTGCCAGGGATAATGGCAGCGATATTGTTATCATTGACACTGCGGGAAGGCTCCACATAGATGAAGATTTAATGGCAGAGTTAGAAAATATCAAGGATCAGGTGAATCCAACTGAAATTTTGCTGGTAGTTGATGCAATGACAGGTCAAGATGCAGTAAATGTTGCTGAAGCCTTTGATCAAAAGTTTGGCATTACTGGAATTATCTTGACAAAACTAGATGGTGATACCCGCGGTGGGGCGGCCCTTTCCATCAGAGAAGTAACAGGAAAGCCAATTAAATTTGTAGGTGTTGGAGAAAAGCTGGATGCTTTAGAAACATTCTATCCAGATAGAATGGCATCTAGAATTCTAGGTATGGGTGATGTGCTTACCCTCATTGAGAAGGCCCAGGAAACCTTTGATGCAAAAAAAGCAAAGGAAATGGAGGCCAAGCTTCGCACCCAACAGTTTACCCTTGAAGATTTTCTCGATCAATTACAGCAAATGAAAAGCATGGGACCCCTCGAGGACCTGCTTGGTATGATTCCTGGCATGGGGAAACAGCTTAAGAATATGCAGATTGACGAAAAAGAGTTAGTTAAAACAGAAGCAATAATTCAATCCATGACTCCCAAGGAAAGAGCAAAGCCTGAGATTATAAATGGAAGTAGAAAAAAAAGAATAGCCATGGGTAGTGGTACCAAGGTGCAGGATGTTAATAAAATACTCAAGCAATTCCTGGAAGCCAGGAAAATGATGAAACAGTTTTCTGGGGCTCAGAATTTTAAAAACGTAAAGAAAAAATCTAAAGGCATGTTTAACCTGCCAATATTTAAGTAATATATGGTATATATGGTAGTTTATAAAGGGGGTGAGACAATGGCAACTAGAATAAGATTAAGAAGAATGGGCAGCAAAAAAGCACCTTTTTACAGATTGGTAGTAACTGATTCACGTTCTCCAAGAGATGGTAGATTTATTGAAGAAGTTGGTTACTATAACCCGATAAAGGAAGATTTAAGTATTGATGAAGAAAAAGCTGTGAAGTGGCTTAAAAATGGCGCACAGCCTTCTGAAACAGTAAGGGCCCTTTTTAGAGAAGCTGGTGTTATTCAAAAGTTTAATGAAAAATAATACATCAGGTTATAATGGGAGGATATCTTGCCATGAAAGAATTAGTAGAATTCATAGCAAAATCTTTGGTGGATAATCCTGATGATGTGTCTGTTACACAGGTTGATGGTGAAAAGTCAATACTACTAGAATTACGAGTTGCACCTGAAGACATGGGTAAAGTCATTGGGAAGCAGGGCAGAATTGCTAAAGCATTAAGAACTGTACTAAAGGCAGCAGCAGCAAAGGAAGGAACTAGAGTTGTTGTTGAGATTATTCAATAAAAAGGGTCTTTACGGCCCTTTTTGTCTAATAGAAAAACCTTATGTTGTCCAAATGTCTATTTTTAGTGGTAGGTGAGGTTGTGGAAGAGATTAAAATTATTCAACCAGTTACAGTTAAAACCATTGTTACCGAAAATTTAAAAGATAATCTTTTAAGAGAATTAGATGCTCTATTAAAACAAACCGAGACTGAACTGCAATATTTAAACTTTAAAATTAAACGAACAGCATTAGAATTAGAGAAAAAACATAGTGAAGAATTGTCAATAATTAAAAATGAGTTTGAAAACGAAAAAAATAGAAATTATGAAAAGATAAGAAAAATCAAGGGAAATATGGAAGCAATTAAGAACCTGTCTTTGGGTGAAGAGATTGTCAAGGGTTCTGTTGACAGGATAGTAAATATTAAAATTGGGGATAATTGGAGTAAATTAGAAAATTGTGAAATTATTTTAAAGGACAACGAAGTTGTAGAAATTAGAAAAGGTCGGATGTTAGTGTGACTAATGAAAAGGTTCTAATAACAGTTGGCATAATATCCAAGCCCCATAATTTAAGTGGTGCTGTAAAAGTTCTTCCTATAACTGATTTTCCTGAAAGGTTTCTTGACAGGCAGGAAATACTGGTGGAGGTAAGGGATAAATTAGAGTTAATGAAAATATCTAGTATATCCTTGCATAATGGTTTTCTTATTATGCAATTGAAGGACATTGATTCTATTGAAAAGGCTGAACAATTAAAGGGTGCTTATTTGAAAATTTCTGGGGCCCAGTTAGCACCTTTGGATGAAAATGAGTTTTACATTTTTCAATTGATAGATATGAAAGTGAAAGACATTCAAGGAAATTATATCGGCAAGCTGGTTGAGGTTATCAAAACAGGTGCTAATGACGTTTATGTAGTTAAAAACCAGGCTAATAAAGAAATATTAATACCTGCATTAAAAAAAGTCATAAAAAAAATAGACCTTGAGGCTAAAGAGATGATAGTAGAATTGCTGCCAGAATTGAAATGACCAGGTGATAGATATGAAAATAGATGTAATAACCATATTCCCACAGATGATCGATTTTCCATTAAGTATGAGTATTATTGGAAAAGCTCGGGAAAAAGGAATTCTTGACTTATGCGTCCATAATCTTAGAGATTATTCCGGGAATAAGCATTATTCAGTTGATGACACCCCCTATGGAGGTGGACCAGGAATGGTCATGAAGGTAGAACCTTTTTTTAACGCCATTAACAGTCTCCAGTTGGACAAGGAGAACAGCAGGGTTATCCTCATGTCCCCACAGGGTGCAACCCTGACTCAGGATAAGGTTAAACAATTATCTAAACTCAAACGAATGGTAATACTTTGTGGACATTATGAAGGAATTGATGAAAGGGTTAAAGACCTCCTGGTAGATGAAGAAATATCCATTGGAGATTATGTATTGACAGGCGGAGAGCTTGGTGCAATGGTTTTAATAGATGCTGTAACACGATTATTGCCCGATGTCCTGGGACATGATGAATCTACTTTGGAGGAAAGTTTTTCCAATGGGCTCCTAGAATATCCTCATTATACCAAGCCAAGAGAATTCCAGTGTTTAAAGGTTCCAGAAGTGCTTCTTTCTGGAAACCATGCAAAAATTGACCGCTGGAGAAGAGACCAATCTATTATACGGACCTTTTATAAAAGGCCAGATTTATTAAAAAATGCAAAGCTTAGCCAGTCTGATCAGGCTCTCATTGAGAAATTACGTGCGGGTGAAAAATAAAATGCCATCTATCAATATTTGTTTAGTACATTATCCTGTTAAAAATCAGAACAACCAGATAATAACTACTTCCATTACCAATCTGGATGTCCATGACCTTGCCCGTTTAAGCACCACTTATGGTCTAGATTGCTTCTATATAGTACAACCTCTAAATAGGCAGAAGGAGCTATTTCAGGAATTGATAGATTACTGGAAAAAGGGTGTTGGTGCAAACTACAACTTACATAGGGCCAGGGCCTTTCATAAGGTTACAATAGTGGCCAGTATAGAAGAATGTTTGCAGGATATTGGACTTGATAAAGAGCCAATAGTAATTGCCACGGGAGCCAATATACAGGGGAATATAGGATACTGCCAGCTAAGAGAGCTTGCCAAAACAAGAAACATCTTATTATTATTTGGAACTGGATGGGGGCTTGCTGATAGCCTTATTGATAAAGCCCATTATCAACTGGCTCCTATAGCAGGAGTTGACGGTTATAATCACTTATCAGTGCGTAGTGCAGCTTCAATAATTATTGACCGTTTATGCAGTAAAAAATGGTGGTGAATTCTTGTCAACCAATAAATACTTTGTTATAATCATAGTTGTGCAATTTTTAATTAGTTAAATTATCCGCCATAGAGGAAGGAGGTACATAAATATGGACGTATTAAAGGTGGTAGAATCTGAGCAGTTAAAAAAGGACTTGCCAGGTTTTAATGTTGGGGATACTGTAAGAGTTCATGTTAAGGTTGTTGAAGGAACCAGAGAAAGGATTCAGGTTTTCGAAGGCATTGTTTTAAAAAGACAGGGAACCGGTCTGCGTGAAACCTTTACAGTAAGAAGGATCTCTTATGGGGTAGCTGTTGAAAGAACATTTCCATTGCATTCACCTAAAATAGAAAAAATTGAGGTGATTAGAAAGGGTAAGGTTCGCAGGGCTAAATTGTATTATTTAAGAGATAGAATTGGAAAAAGTGCTAAAATTAAAGAAAGAAGGTAAAGGACTGATTTATTCAGTCCTTTTTAACCTTTCCTGCATTTATCATAACCAAGTCTCCCTGGGGTATGATAATATAATAAACAAGCATATTGCCACAAATTAAAAAATCTTGAAAAAGTGCTATTATTTATCTCTATAAGCACTTTTACTATTATTTTAGCTTATTTGTTAAAGAAATAATGACTATTACAATGATATAATATTCAAAAACTAATTGAGAAAGCAAGAAGTAATGGAAAAAAACATTTTAGGCTAATAATAATTACCAAACCTAGGGAAGGAAGATTATTAAGTGATAGTACAGTGGTATCCAGGTCACATGGCAAAGGCCAAAAGGGTTTTAAAAGAGAATATGAAGATGATAGATGTTGTAGTTGAATTATTAGATGCCAGGATACCTGCTTCTAGTCAAAATCCTATCCTAAAGGAACTAGCTGGTAGCAAACATCGAATAATTGTTCTAAATAAGGAGGATCTGGCCAATCCTTATATAACAAAAGCCTGGATAAAGACATTTCATGACGAAGGGATTAAAGCCATAGCTGTAGATTCTATTAGGAAAAAAGGCATTAATGAAACCCTTAACAGCATTGCCCAAACGCCTATTAGAGATAGTGCTGCTAGAAGGCTTAGTATTAAAAGGCCTGTTCGGGCAATGGTAGTAGGAATACCTAACGTGGGCAAATCCATGTTTATAAATAGCCTTGTGGGAAGAAACACTGCTAAAACAGGCAATAAACCAGGTGTTACAAAGGGAAATCAATGGATAAAAATAAAAGAAAGCGTTCAATTACTAGATACTCCAGGTATTCTTTGGCCAAGGTTTGATAATGAAGAAACTGGAATGCATTTGGTTTATGTAAACTCTATTGGACCCAAAGCCTTTGATATTGAAGATATAGTTTTTTCTCTAATTAAGTTTCTTACTGCTAATTATCCAGATGCCTTAAAAGAAAGATACAACCTTTGCCAGATTCTTGATAATCCTGACACTATTATTAAACAGATAGGCAAAACTAGAGGATTTTTAATTAAGGGCGGTGACGTGGATTTTCGGAAAACAAGTGAAACTATTTTAAAAGACTTTAGAGATGGGAAGTTAGGGCGAATTAGCTTAGAAACACCTTAAGGAGCTGGAAGGTTTAGATGGGGGCTTTTAATAATAAAGATATTTTTAAATTTGATGAATATTATTATGGAAATAATTATTTATTTCTTGGTGGCATTGACGAAGCAGGCAGAGGACCCCTGGCTGGACCAGTAGTGGCAGCTTGCGTAATACTACCAGGTGGTTGGGAAATAGACGAGCTAGATGATTCTAAAAAGCTTACGCAAAAGCAGAGGATAAGACTTGAGGCTGAGATTAAAAAAGCTGCCATTGATTGGGCAGTGGCTTATTGCCCTCCCAAAATAATTGATCAGATAAATATTTTAGAAGCTACAAAAATGGCCATGGTAGTGGCTTATCAGATGCTCAAGGTTAAACCAGATTTGCTTTTAATAGATGCAATTAAGATCAACTACTTTCCAGTCAGACATTTTGGTATTGTAAAGGGAGATTCTAAAAGTGCATCCATAGCAGCTGCAAGTATACTTGCCAAGCAAGCCAGGGACAGGTATATGTTGGAGCTTCATGAGGAATATCCTTACTACGGATTTTCCAAAAACAAAGGATATCCCACAAAGGATCATTATGAGCGCATAAAAACATATGGACCTTGTGAGGAGCACCGTTTTTCCTTTCGAGGAATATCATAACTATTTGCAGTAAACACTGTTTAAAATTAGAGATGGACTCTTAGGATAAAGTTTAAATATTTAGAAGGAATCAACGTATTTTTATAGAAATAAAAAGATTGTGCTTGTTTTATACTATTTTTTTGGGAGGAGGTTATGCATGAGTCACGAATTTCATTCACTTTTAGTATTCCTGATATTAGGTGGAGGCTTTGCTGTAGTAGTACTTGCAACTTCATGGCTGGTTAGGCCTAATAATCCTTCACCTGAAAAGCTATGTAC
>JAGXSK010000111.1 GCA_018333845.1 Clostridia bacterium
AAACTGGCAAGCCCATTGTAGCATCCATGGCAGATGTTTCTGCATCTGCAGGCTATTATCTGGCAGCCCTTGCAGATGTCATTGTAGCAAACCCTGGAACTATTACGGGAAGTCTTGGTGTCTACATGCAGGTGGCCAATTTCGAAGAATTATATGAAAAACTGGGAATAGAATATAACTACATAAAGAGTGGAGAATATAAAGACATGGGGGCCACCAACAGACCCCTGCGGCCAGAAGAAAAAGAAATCCTGCAGGCCATGGTGGATGACATATACCAGCAGTTTATTGAAACCGTTGCAGAGGGAAGAAATATGCCCGCAGAAAGGGTCAAGGAACTGGCGGATGGCAGAATCTATACAGGCAACCAGGCAAAGGAGCTGGGTCTTGTTGATGAGCTGGGGAACTACTATGACGCAATTAATATGGCTGCCAGGATGGCTGGCATAACAGGAGAGCCAAGGGTAAAAAGCTATTACAAGCCAGGGCCTTTAGATTTTTTATTAAGCAGCCAGAACCTTTTAAACCTCTGGAAGGGCTTGTCTGTGCAATCAGGGCAGCCCTTTTTTGTAAACCAGGGAAATCTAGAATAGGGGGAAAATAGTTTTGACTGGGGATAAAGAAAACAGGGAAGAAATTATACAAGATGAGGTTAAAAAGAGTCCTTTAGGGGAACAAATAGAAAATGGACCAGCTGCTCTAGAAGCAAAGGATGCTCTGGGGACTAATGACCTTAATTCTGACCTGAGCAGTGAGGCAGTGAATCATAAGTTTGGTCTGGTTGAAATTCTTTACGGCACAGCAGCTGCACCCAATGAAACCTTTGCCAGATTGGCCAGGAAGCCTCCTGTTCTTAAAAGCTTATATACAGTTATTGCAATCTATATATTTTCATGGCTCCTTAACCTTTCTGATTTAAGAAATGCAGAGCTTGAAAACATGATCATGGAAGAGTTTGGTCAGATTTCAGGGCAGCTGCTGGGTAACATATTTATTGCAATGGGTTTTTTAGGAATAATTTTTGTATTATTAACCTGGTTTGTTGTTTCCGGGTCATTAAACCTGTGGGCCTCCCTCCTTGGAGGCCGGGATAATGCCAAAGGGCTTTTTGTTTGCTATGGATTTGCCATGGTTCCAGGTGTTTTTTCTGAAGTGCTGCAGACATTAATTAAACTAGTGGGCTTACCTGTAATCATGAATTGGCTTGTTGCCATCCTTGCATTTATCTGGATACTTTACCTGCAGATGACTGCCATTAGGACAACACAGGGTCTGTCAACTGGGTTATCCCTATTTGTCGCCTTAACTCCAATTTTAGTTATTGGGCTGCTCATGCTTTTTGCCGCTTTGCTGGTGCTGGCGGCTTTTCTTCCAGTGTATCAAATTTTTTTTAATATATGACAACCTAGAAGGAATCACTATAAACGTGGAAGAATTATATAGCTGGGGTGGGGTACAAAAGTTAATGGAGGTAACAACGGTGAAAAATGAAAAGAAATCGTCAGTTCTGATTGTGGATGACCAATTAGGGGTAAGGATGCTGCTTTCAGAGGCTTTTAGTCTTGAGAATTTTGAAGTGAAAACTGCAGCTAGCGGGGAAGAAGCTTTAGAATTGCTTGAGAACAGCCACCCTGATGTATTGTTTCTGGACTTGAAAATGCCCAAAAAGGATGGTATGTATGTTTTTAAACAGCTTAAGAAAATGGACTATAAAGGATTTATAGTACTCATGACAGGCATGGAAGCAGTAGATGTTATTGTAGATGCGGATTATGTCCTGAGCAAGCCCTTTGATATTGATTTTGCAGTAAAAATACTTCATCAATTGCTTAACATCAAGAGTGAGGAAAAGTACTTGTCATGAACAGTGCAGGATTTTAAGATTTTTACTAGAACTGTTTACAGGAAAGGAGGGTATATAATATGATACCTACCACTACAGTTGTAGCTATACGTTGTCCTGAATGTGGAAAAATAGAATATATTTCAGTATCCCTGTTTTCCTTTAGTGCTTCAAATGGTGTAGTTTTAAAGTGTTCATGTGGGTATGAGATTATAAAACTGACTACAAAGAAAAGACAAGATTTTTGGATTCAATATATATGTGCCATGTGTGAAGGCCGGCACCTGTTAAAGGTTACCAGAAGCCAGATGTGGTCCAGTGAGACACCCCTTGACTTATTGTGTGAAGAAACTGGCATAGAAGTAGGCTATGTAGGTTCTAGAGAAAAGGTTAGGGAAAAGGTTAAAAAACAGGATCAATCCCTGGCTGAAATGGCAAATAAGCTTGGTTTTACTGAGTTTTTTAATAACTCATCAGTGATGTACGAGGTATTAGAGTATGTTTATGATATAGCTGAAGGGGGCAGGCTATACTGTACTTGCGGCAATTATGAAATTGAAGTGGAGATATATCCAGAATATATAATTTTAACCTGTGAGAAATGCAAGGCTGCTGGAAAGGTAATGGCTGATAAAGAAGAAGATTTGCAGCTGCTTAAAAAAACGTGGGAATTAAAGCTAACGAGAAATGGCTTCTTGTTTAATAAAACCGAAGACTATAACAACCATAATTACTAAAAGATCAGTATAGTTGGCTCATGGGGTATTTTCCTGCCAGACAATACCCTAAGATATACCGCAGGATAGAAAAGGAGCTAAATAAAGGATTAAATATAAAACGACTCGAGAAGATAATAAAATGGAGGGGTTTAAATGCCACTTGTTACTGTTAAGGAGCTGTTAAAGGCAGCTGAGGATGGCAATTATGCCGTGGGAGCTTTTAATTGTAATAACATGGAAATAATTCAGGCAATAGTTCAGGCTGCAGAGGAGGAAAATTCACCAGTTATAGTGCAGGCAAGCCAGGGAGCTATCAAGTATGCAGGCCTGGAATATATTACAGCCCTAACCAAACTTGCTGCTGAACAGACTAAAGTGCCTGTAGCCTTGCACCTGGACCATGGAACAAGCTTTGAGCAGGTTGTAAAATGTATAAGGCATGGTTTTACTTCTGTCATGATTGATGGTTCAGCCTATCCCTTGTCAGAAAACATAGGACTAACTAACAAGGTTATTGAGGTGGCCAGGGCTATTGGCGTTAGTGTGGAGGCCGAACTTGGAAAAATAGGCGGAACAGAGGATGATATTACAGTTGATGAAAAAGAAGCTGCCTTTACTGACCCGCAGGAAGCCAGGGAGTTTGTAGATGCTACTGGAGTTGACGCCCTTGCTGTGGCAATTGGCACAGCCCATGGAATCTACAAGGGAGAACCAAGGCTTGACTTTGAGAGATTAAAAAAGATTACTTCATTAATAGATATCCCCATAGTCTTGCATGGATCTTCGGGGGTGCCCGATGAAGCAATAAAGCAGGCAATAAGCCTTGGTGTTAGAAAAGTTAACATAGATACCAACTTGAGAGAAGCCTTTGTAAAAAAAACAAGGCAGGTGCTTGAGGAAAAACCCAGGGAAATAGACCCAAGAAAAATCCTGGGACCAGCAAGGGACGCAATGAAAGAAGTAATCAGGGAAAAGATTCGTCTCTTTGGAAGCAGCGGCAAAGCATAAGACACGTAAGACACGGGGACGGTTCCTCTGTCTTATTTTACTATCCAAGGCTCTTTCTACAATTTCTAATGCCCAAAGGTAATACCCTAATTAATTTAATGAATTATGGAGGGATTATTGTGAAAATATTTATAGATACAGCCAACATTAATGAAATTAAAGAAGCCAATGACCTTGGAATAATCAGTGGCGTTACAACAAACCCATCATTAATTGCCAGGGAAGGCAGGAACTTTGAAGAAGTAGTAAATGAGATATGTAATATAGTGGATGGTCCCATAAGTGCAGAGGTTATCAGCACCCTATCTGAAGGCATGGTAAAGGAAGCAAGAGAACTAGTAAAAATTCACAAGAACATAGTGATAAAAATACCCATGTGTGCCGAGGGCCTAAAGGCTGTGAAAATCCTCAGCAGTGAGGGCATAAAAACAAATGTGACCCTTATTTTTAGTGCAAACCAGGCATTGCTGGCTGCCAGGGCGGGGGCTGCCTATGTAAGTCCCTTTGTAGGCAGGCTTGATGATGTAAGTCAAAATGGTCTGGAGCTAATCTCAGAAATAGTGCAGATTTTTGCCCAGCATGGCATTAATGCTGAGGTAATTGCAGCAAGCATCAGGAACCCAATTCATGCCAAGGAAGCAGCACTTCTAGGGGCAGATATTGCCACAATTCCCTATCAAGTAATTGTCCAGATGATTAATCACCCATTAACAGATATAGGCATCAAAAAGTTTCTGGAAGACTGGGATAAGGTGCCCAGGTAAAATAAAGTGCAGCAAAATGCAGTAAAAAGCAGGAAACTGTGATGTTCATGTCAAAGTAACTTCCATAAATGTAACAAGTGTAAAATAATTGGGAGTGACATTATTGTATCATATCTTGGGATATACCTTCCTTGCTGCAGCTCTAATTCTAATGGCAGCACTATTTTTTTCTAAATCTAAAGAGAATAAGAAGCTTCTTATAAAAAATTCCCTGTTAGAAGAAGAAATTCGGAACTTTACAAAAAAGCTTGATGAAGATTTAAGGCTTGCCCATGACTTTAAACGGCAGTATTTGACCAATAATCACAGTCTTCATGGAGTAGATGTATCTGTAAGGCATTTTTCTGATTCTGTTGTTGGAGGAGAATTTTTTTCGCTAATTCCCCTGGATAAGAACCCTGATAGATGCAGGAGGTGCATTGAGCCCTGCGGCAGCTCCATCTGCCATCTAGCAAAGAATGAAGGGAGCTTCATCATAGGGGATATGAACATTTCAGGCCTGCCAGCAGCACTCATGATTGCACAGGTTTTAAGTACTGCTGAACAGGTTGCTGGTTCAATTACATCTCCAGGTAAAGTATTAGAGCGGGTTAATAATTTCATTTATAAAAGCAAAAGTCAGCAGCATAATTTTTATACAACAGCCTTTTATGGTTACATAGACCAGAGAAAAGGTGTCCTTAAATACTCCCATGGAGGACACGAACCGCCAATATATTACAGCAGGTCTGCCAATAAGGCAAGGAGGCTGGAGGCTCCTGGTCTTGTCCTGGGTACAAACTTAAACCAGAGGTTTGAAGAAAAGGAAGTATACCTGTCACAGGGCGATAAAATAATCATGTATACCCCTTTGCTGGAAGAAAAAGAAACAGTCAATCTTTTAGGGCTTGTTACAAAAAACATCCAGGAGAACATGAATTCTCTATTAGACAATGTTGAAAAAGAATTAAAAAACCTGGCCCAGAGCAAGGGCCATAAAAGAAACTTTATTCTTGTGGGTTTAGAGATAGTTAACACGCCCTTCGGCCAATATAAGGTTCCTGCCCATCTGTTCATGATCAGTAAGGTGACAGAAGAAGTTATTTTCATTGCTCAGCAACTAGGCATGAGAAACAAAGGTATCATAGCCCTTAGGATTTCCCTGAACGAAATCCTTTCAAATGCCATTATCCACGGCTCAGGAAAAGATCCCAATAAGTCTATTGAAATAGTAGTATGGATAGAGGACAAAAGCCTAAAGGTTAAAGTAAAGGATTCAGGAAAGGGATTTGACTATAAAAAGCTGGACTTTGAAAAGATCCCAGAAGATCTGCTTGCCGAAGAGGGCAGGGGACTGTTCCTGGTTAAGCATTATGTTGATGAGATGCACTTTGATGATGGAGGCAGCAGTATAACTATAACAAAAGTTATAGATTAATTGCTGTGCATCTATAGATTTTAGTAGCGTTGGATTTTAGTAGCATTGGGGGATTAATATGGAGGTTAAAGTAGATAAAATGAAAGGGGCGGAAATTATAACAGTTTTTGGTAAGATAGATGCCTATCAGTCCATAAAGTTAAAAGATGCCTTAAATGAAATAATAGACAAGGGTTCAAAAAAAATTATTGTTAATCTTCATGATGTTAGCTTTCTAGACAGTACTGCATTAGGCACCCTCATTTCCGCCTTGAAAAAGATAAAAAATAAGGGGGGAGAAATCTGCATAACTAAACTGCAGCCTGGTGTAGGGGAGATTTTTGAATTAACCCGCCTGAATAAGGTCTTTAAAATTTTTCCAAGTAATGAAGAGGCTATTGATTATCTTACTAGTCTTGAGTAACAACAAGGGAATAGGCAAAAAGTTAGAAAATAAGGAGTTGAATATCTTGGAAAGAGAATTAGCTTTGGAGTTTGCCCGTGTAACTGAGGCCGCAGCGTTAGCTTCTGCTCGATGGATGGGAAGGGGAGATAAGATAGCTGCCGATGATGCAGCAGTAAGGGCCATGAGGGCTGTTTTTGATACTGTCAACATTGACGGCACAGTGGTTATAGGTGAAGGAGAAATGGATGAAGCTCCAATGCTGTATATAGGCGAAAAGGTTGGGACAGGAAAACCCCCTTGTGTTGATGTTGCAGTAGATCCTTTAGAAGGGACTACTATTGTTGCAAAAGGTACTACCGGTGCAATTGCAGTTATAGCAGTAGCCCCCAGGGGTTGCTTTTTACATGCACCTGACATGTACATGGACAAAATTGCCGTAGGGCCCCTGGCCAGGGGCAAAATCAACCTGGACGCACCTGTAGAAGAGAATTTGCTCGCAGTTTCAAGGGCTTTAAACAAGAGTATTGAAGAGGTTACTGTTGTTATTCTGGACAGACCCAGGCACAAGAAATTAATTGAGGAAGTTCGCAAGGCAGGTGCCAGAATAAGGCTCATATCAGACGGAGATGTATCACCTGCAGTAGCCACAGCCTTTGAAGACTCAGGTGTTGACATGATGATGGGTATTGGAGGAGCTCCTGAGGGTGTATTGGCTGCAGCAGCTTTGGCCTGCCTGGGTGGCGACATGCAGGCAAGGTTAATGCCAGAAGATAAAGAAGAAATAAAGAGAATTCATGCCATGGGGATAGCAGACGAAAAAAAATTATTGAAGCTGGAAGATCTAGTGAAGGGCGAAGATGTTATTTTTGCAGCTACTGGCATTACAGATGGCAGTTTACTCAGGGGTGTAAGGTATAATTCAAGGGGTGCATCCACCCATACCCTGGTAATGCGCTCGCGAACTGGTACAGTTAGATTTGTAGAAGCCTGGCATAGATTTGATAAAAAGCCCCTGATAGACAAAATACAGGGCTAATCATCAACTTTCCCTTGCAAAACTAACCCAATGCTTGGCAAAAAGACTAAAAAATTCAAAAAATGTCATAATACTTACTGGTAAAACCTTCTTGTTATTAAAGAAGGTTTTGCAAGTCCCTCTTATTAAAGCCTGCCTGTACTATATCCAAGCTGGTACTTATTGCTTTTCTTAAATGGGGTTTTATTACCACAGTGAAACTAAACAAGCAACCCTTCGCTGTAGTGTTATATTTTTTTACATAATAATTTACTTGAACGGAGGTTTAAAAGTGAATATAGTGGAATTAGAAAGTAAGACCATGGCTGATTTGTATGCCATGGCTAGAGAAATACAGCTTACTGGGTATTCCAAGCTGCGAAAAAAGGAATTAATTTTTGAGATTCTAAAGGCCCAGGTTCAAAAGGATGGACAGCTTTTTGCCCAGGGTATTCTAGATATTTTACCAGATGGATATGGTTTTTTAAGACCCTTTTCCTATCTTCCAAGCAAGGAAGATATATACGTATCAACATCACAGATACGCCGGTTTGACATGCGGACTGGTGACAGGGTTGCAGGCCTTGTGAGGCCGCCCAAGGAGGGAGAAAGATATTTTGCACTCCTGAGGGTAGAATCTATAAATGGCCTGGACCCTGAATTATCCCCCAAAAGGCTCCACTTTGATGCCTTAACCCCAGTATATCCAAATGAGAGATTAACCCTGGAAAGTGATTTGCAGGATTTATCATCCAGGATTATTGATTTAATCTCTCCAGTTGGCAAGGGGCAGAGAGGGCTAATCGTTGCCCCCCCAAAAGCAGGCAAAACAGTACTCCTCAAAAAAATCGCCAATTCCATTCATGCTAATTACCCAGATCTAGAATTGATGGTTTTACTTATAGATGAAAGGCCTGAAGAAGTGACAGATATAGAAAGATCTGTACAGGGTGATGTCATTGCTTCCACCTTTGATGAGCCGCCTGAAAGCCATGTAAAGGCTGCCGACATGGTTCTAGAAAGGGCCAAAAGGCTTGTGGAGCATGGCAAGGATGTTATTATCCTGATGGACAGCCTTACAAGACTTGCAAGGGCACATAACCTGGTGGTACCTCCCAGTGGAAGAACCCTATCTGGCGGTGTGGACCCGGCGTCTTTACATAAACCAAAAAGATTCTTTGGCGCAGCCAGAAAGATAGAAGAAGGGGGGAGTTTGACTATCCTGGCCACTGCCCTTATTGAAACAGGCAGCCGGATGGATGAGGTGATTTTCGAGGAATTCAAGGGAACAGGCAATATGGAATTGATTCTGGACAGGAGATTATCTGATAGGCGATTATTCCCCAGCATTGATGTTAAACGTTCGGGAACAAGAAGAGAAGAACTTCTATTGTCCAGGGAAGAGCTGGAGCTTATCTGGAACTTTAGAAAGCTTACTGCCAACATGGGTACAGTTGAGGTTACAGAAATGCTGGTGGAAGCACTGAAAAAAACCAGGACCAATGCAGATTTATTAAGGGCCCTGCCCCAGCTGTTTCCCAAATAAAAAACAGCCATTGGCTAACCATAAACCAACCATAAGCTAACCATGAGTTATTAATAACCCCCATTTGGTACACTTTTTGTATAAAATCATACACTAATATCAAAGGGGGTGTTTTTGTGGAATATATTGTTATATTCATTGTAGTTATTTGTTTTTATAGTTCTGGTTTGGCAAGAAAAAGCAACAAGAGGAAAAGGATAAAGGGCATCCCAATTGAGCCCAAGGATAGTTTCCTGTCAGAGGCCATAGTTGAGCTGGTAGCCCTTGCCGGCGGAATATACTTAACATTAACTCTGCTGTTGGAATTTCTAGCAATAACAGGGGCAGAAAGGGCAACACTTTGGGGTGTAACCTTTGACCCAATTGCAGCCATATCCATAGTCCTGGCCTTGCTCCAGCCATTTTATGAACGCCTGAGATATGGCAGCTCATGGCGTTAGCTTATGGTCTTTATTAGAAGTGCGGCTGCAGAAGCAAGGTAAGACTTGCATTTGGCCATTACCTCTGGATCATCATGAAGCTTTTCCCTTCCCTCCATTGTTGTAAGGTCATAGGGCTGCAGGTCCTTGCAGTAAGAAGAAGCATTAATCCTGGCAAACTCTTCTACCAGTTCACGTGCATTTTCCCTGACTTTGCCATAAAGTTCCTTGTCAGCACTGCTTTGTCTATTATAATGCAGTCCTATGGCTATCACAGCTCCTGAAACAACTCCGCAGGTAATTCCCTTGCCGCCAATTCCCCCGCCAAAACCTGAAGCTGCTGCCCCAAGGGTGGGGTCTTTCCCATATACATCTAAATAGGCCTTGAGCATTGACTCAGAACAATTAAAACCTTCCTCAAAGTAAGCTATGGCTTTTTGAGCCACTTGATTTTCCATATATAAGACCTCCCAAAAATATAATTGCATCTGTAATAAATTTTCTATATATTATTACAAATACCTTTCTATGAGATAAAATAAAACCAGGGATTAACCAGGGAATTCCTCTTGATTACACCATAGGACAATAACATATTCACAAGGAGGGTTTTATTTGGAATACATGCTGGCAATTAATAAACTAACTATTTTCAATGACTTGAAGAGGCACAGGTGTTTTAAAAAACTTGGCAAGGTGCTTCAATTCCTTGAAGACGGCCCTGAAATCAAGAAAAACCAGGTTTATTACA
>JAGXSK010000112.1 GCA_018333845.1 Clostridia bacterium
AATAAGTGCTTACCGAATCTAAGTTAATTTATTTCATGGGGCAAAGGAATAATTTAATGGGAGTAAAAGCCAATGCTTTTTCAAGGAAAATTCTGATGTCCCATAAGAGATATTCTTGTCAGTGTCTTGGTGTTCCTGGTGATTTTGCCTGTTCCAAGGGCAACACAGTCCTCAGGTTCCGGCGGGATTACTACTGCTAGCTTAACCTTGGATGATATATATTTATCAAGGTTTTTTAAATTAGCTCCACCCCCTGTGAGCACAATCCCCTTTTCAATTATATCGGAAGCCAGCTGGGGAGGTGTATTTTCAAAAACCTTGCGAATTGCCAGTACTAAATCCCTTAAAGTATCCTGGATGACGCTATTAATTTCTCTTAAAGATACCTCCTTTGCAATAGGCAGACCAGTTTTCAAGTCTATGCCGCGTATATGTGCAGTTTCTTCTGATGCGTTAAAGGCATCACCAAATTGAATTTTAAAGTTTTCTGCAGTTATCAAACCGATTTCAACCCTGTAGGTTTTCTTTAAATGGTTATAAATTGCCATGTCAAGGGCATCACCAGCTGCCTTGAGAGAAGCTGCTGTAACAATTCCACCAAGAGAAATTACAGCTATTTCACTAGTTCCAGCACCAATATTTACTATCATATGCCCTGATGGTTCTTCCACAGACAGACCGGCACCAATTGCTGCAGCAAGGGGCTCTTCAATAAGCAGGGTCTTTTTTGCTCCTGACTGCTGGGCAGCTTCCATTACTGCCCGTCTTTCAATGTCTGTGATACCATAGGGCACACTAATAATTACCCAGGGGTTTCTAATAGAAAAATTGCTAAATACAGACCTGAGAAAATGCTTGATCATAATGCGCGTTATATCAAAGTCAGCTATTACCCCATCACGTAATGGCCTAATCACCTGTATATTTTTAGGGTTTTTTCCAATCATGGCTTTAGCTTCCTTGCCCACTGCCACTAAAGATCCGTCATTTATATCAATGGAAACTACAGACGGCTCACGCAGTACGATGCCCTTATTTTGTACATATATGAGAGTATTGGCAGACCCTAGATCTATGCCAACAGTTTTAGCTCTACCTGTAACCATAAAATTCACCTCACAACTATTATTTCTTAATAGAAACTTTTAGATACTGGTAAGCTAGACCAAAAACAAATATAATTAATACACACATGTTGATAATTATTAAATTCATAAGTAATATTTGAAAGGCGGCATATTGTGTGGCAGATTTAAATAGTGCCCTAAGGGAGCTAAAAAATGGAAATGTCCTGCCTGTATACCTGGTAATAGGTGACAACGATTTTTTAAAGGACAGCCTCATTGAAAACTTTAAAAAAATTTTGCTTCAAGGGGACAATGGTGATTTTAATTACCAAAAATATGACAAGGTTGAATCATTGAAGGAAATTATAGATGCAGCAAATTCCATGCCCTTTTTTTCTGAAAGAAAGCTGATTGTTGTTAAGGATGAAGGGGTTTTTAGGCCTGGTGTTTTTAATGACAATGAATATAAGTATTTCATAGAATATCTAGCTGATCCCAATCCTGCAACATGTTTGATGTTTATAGCTGGAAATGACGTGGACAAAAGGGGCAAGCTGTATAAAAGGCTTTCTGAAAGCGGGAAGGTTCTAGATTGTGAAACTCCTAAAGGCGTTCATCTATTAAAATGGATAAACAGAGAGTTTGCATTTTATGATAAAAAGCCTGATGCTGATCTAGTAAACCTTTTAGCATCAGCTGCCAAGGGGGACTTATACTTTCTTGTAAATGAAATAAATAAAATTTGTGCATATGCCGGCAGTAAACAAATCTTAAAGCTGGAGGATGTTCAAGAGGTGCTGGCAAAAACCTTAGATGCGGGAATTTTTCAAATGATTGATCACCTGGCAGAGAAGAAGCTTAATAAAGCCCTCAAGGGATTAAATGACCTTTTAGAGCTTGGGGAATCCCCAATACTCATAAACTACATGCTGGCAAGGCATTACAGACAGCTGCTCCAGTACTTGATATACAGCAAAAAGGGACTGTCAGAAAAAGAGTTGGGCCAAAAGCTTGGCGTTCCTTTTTTTGTGCTAGGAAAGCTAGGCAAGCAGGCCAGGGGCTTTAGTATTGAAAGCCTGGCAGACATTTTGAATGCTTTATATAAGCTTGATTTAAAATTTAAAACCTCTTTTTCAGACAGTAAAAGGATGCTGGAACTGACTATAATTAACCTGGCCTATCCAGGACAAAAGTAAAGCCAATTAATCAAAAGACATCAAAAGACCTGCATTTAATGGGCAGGTCCTTTGTATTTTTTGCATTTACTTTTGTTGAGGTTGCATTTCCTTGGCTAGTTCATAATTATCCTGATTAGGATACTGTTTGGCGCGTTTTTTCGCTTTTTTGTTTTCTACCTTTTTAGGTGCCAAGTGTAATTTAACCTCCCTTCTAGGAACTTAAACATATTTTGTCCTAATTGGAAAAAGTTATACAAATAAAAAGACCTCACTGAGGTCTAAGATTAGCTGATTAGCGATTTTAAATATTTACTAAGTCTAGATTTTTTTCTTGCTGCAGTATTTTTATGCAAAAATCCTTTAGTAACTGCCTTGTCCAATGTCTTTACCATGTTTTTATATGCAGCCTGGGCTTGTTCATTTTCCCCTCCTGCTACGGCACTTTCAAATTTCTTAATTGCAGTTTTAATGGCGGATTTAGCTGCAGAATTTCTTAATTTATTGCGGTGGGAAATCTCAAGCCTCTTTTTTGCAGATTTGATGTTGGGCACTATGTACACCTCCTTATTAACCGATCCATATTGCTAAAACAGCTTAAATTACTATAACAAAAAATATTTTAACATGTATATAAGTAAAATGCAAGAAAACAAATAGGTATAAAGCTTATTGTTTAAGGGAATTAATAGGAATAAATTCTTGAAGGGAGGTGAAATAATGATTGGTTTTGTCATAAGATTCATTGTGTCAGCCCTTGTACTTATGCTGGTAAGCTGGCTGCTGCCCGGAATACAAGTTGCCGGGTTCATTGGAGCATTAATTGCAGCACTAGTCATTGCAGGTCTGGGCTATCTTGTTGAAAAATTTATAGGCGGCAAGAAAATATCTCCTCAAAACAGGGGTATTATAGGATTTTTAACAGCTGCTGTGGTCATTTACCTGGCCAGTTTAATTATACCTGGTTACTTAAGTGTTACAATAATTGGAGCATTATTAGCTGCTTTTGTAATTGGAATAATTGATGCTTTTGTCCCTACAGAATTGCGATAATTATAGAACAAGATATATGAAATAAGGGACCAGGCAGCCGGGACTACAGGCAGCCTAAGGACTTTGGAGATTAATTTTTTAAAGACTATTTAATATTGCTCTAAAAAGATTCTTGATAGCTACAGTTTTTTGTGGTTATGAGAATCTTTTTTGTAATATTTATAGATTCTGTCACATAAGTATTTATAGTCATTGTCTCCGGTTCGATGTAATATCCTGGCTGTAGAATGGGGGGATTGTTATAAGAGGGTATAGAAAAAGGGTAAGCTATAAATCATATATTGTTGCAATCCTTTTAGTTATAATTTTTTTTGTACTAGGAATTGTAATAGGAGCAGGAAGCGGCAGCAAGCAAAAGGAGCATGTTTCCCAATTGCCCAGCTCAATGAACCTGTTAGACTTTTTTACAGATTCTTATAAAAGCATACTAAATCTAGCCATACCTATCCTTGGGCTTACACCTGAATATCATCAGGCTGCCTATAGCTCTGGGGACAAGTTGGTCCAAAGAATTATTTCAAGTGTTACCAGCATAGACCTTGCTAATCCTAAAAGCTTTCTAGATTCAGAAATTGCATTTATGAAAACCTCTGAATTGGAAGGCAAGGATGCCATTATCAGTGAATCACCAGGTATAACAGAATATGAAAAAAACTTTTTTGAGGAACTAGAAAGAAGAAGCAGGGAAGCTATTTTAAATAATTCCCAGGCAAGTGAGCTGGCCTTTGGAGATAAGCCCCTGGTCCTCATATATAATACTCACAATTCTGAAACCTATGAACCCACAGATGGGGTAAAAAAGATTGAAGGAGAAAATGCCGGAGTAGAAAAAGTTGCGGCTTTCCTGGAAAAAATTCTTTTGGAAAGACATGGGATTAAATCAGTACGTTCAACAAAAATCCATGATTATCCCAACTGGGAAAGATCTTATGTTAATTCGGAACAAACAGTAAAGAGTTTGCTGAAAGAAAACCCTTCGGTGCAGATAGTCCTCGATATTCATCGTGATGCTGGTTTACCCGAAAAAGGTGTTATTGCCACTTCCACAGGTCATAATATGGCAAAAATTCTTTTGATAGTAGGCAGCGACAGCCGGCTGCCCCATTCCAACTGGCAGAAAAATTGGCAATTTGCCAAGATGGTAAGCTACAAAATGGATAAAATATATCCTGGGCTTCTTAAAGCTGTAAGGGTCCAAAGTGGAAGATATAATCAGCATTTGCATGAAAGGTCCCTTTTAGTTGAAGTGGGCTGTACTCAAAATACACTAGAGGAAGCTTTGCTGTCTGCAGAGGCATTAGCAGACATCATAAAAGAAGTTTTAATTGATCTAAGACAAGAAAATACCTTTTAGATACCGGTTGTGAACCGGTATTTTTTTTTGAAGAAAGGGCAATGGTATAGTTAAAATAAAGTGAAACTTCTATGGAGTGAGGTGTTGTCCTATGACCATTAAACCCGGGCATTATTTTTTAGCAATGCTTTTGGCTGTGCTTTTGTTAATTGGAGGATTAAATAAGGTGTCCTATGAACTGTATCAAGCATTGGATCTTCAAAAACCACTAGCTGTTGAAATTGGGCTTGTTGGGGGAAAAATTGAATTGTATTTATTTGATCACAAAAAGACAATTGACCTTACCCATATTGCAGAGGCTTACTGGGAAAGGCTCCAAAGCATATTATCCTGGAAAAATTAAAGGAGTTAAAAAACTAATATTTAAAATGTTAATATAAAATGCTAATAGATAATTTAAAAATAGTGACAGGCATGTCAAGAGATATTGAGGTATTTTATGAAACAAGGAAATAAGGTTGCAAAGGCTGCAGGGATCATCATGATTTCCATGATGCTTTCCAGGGTTTTAGGCTATTTGCGAGATGTGGTTATTTATGCCCAATTCGGGCAAAACAGGGTTACTGATGCCTACAATGCTGCTTTTTCAATACCGGACTTTTTATATATGATACTCGTAGGAGGAGCTTTAAGCGCTGCATTTATACCTGTTTTTTCCAGCTATCTGGCCAATGACAAAGAACAAGAAGCGTGGCAGGCAGCAAGTATTCTTTTTAATTCAATAATGCTTTTATTAGTTGTAGGGGTCACACTTGGATTGATCTACACTCCCTTTTTGATAAAAATCCTGGTTCCAGGTTTTGATAAGGAAACAACTGAACTGACAGTTATGCTTACTAGAATAATGTTTGTCCAAACATTTTTTATGGTTCTTAGCGGAATTTCAGTTGGAATTTTAAATTCCTATCAGCATTTCCTGGCCCCAGCCATAGGCTCTATCTTATATAACCTGTCAATAATTCTAGTTGGCTGGCTTTTATCATTGAAGTTTGGCATTGTAGGATTTTCTATTGGGGTGGTTATTGGAGCCATGTTGAACTTTGCTGTCCAGCTGCCGTTTGTCTTGAAAAGGGGTTTTAAATATCACCTTAGCTTTAATGTAAAACATCCAGGTGTTCAAAAAATTATTATTTTAATCCTGCCTGTTTTTATAGGGCTGTCTGTAAATCAGATAAACCTTTTTGTAAATCAGTTCCTGGCATCTACACTAGAAGGTGGATTGGTAGCAGCCCTGAGGACTGGCCAGAGGCTCATGCAAATGCCAATTGCAATCTTTGCCATTGCTATAGCAGTAGCTGTTTTTCCAACCCTTACTAATTATGCAGCCAAAGGTGATATGATTAACTTCAAAAAGGCCACATCTTTGGGGTTGCGTTCGGTTTTTTTTATAACAATCCCCTCTGCCGCAGGACTTATGGCACTTAAAGTTCCCCTGGTAAGATTTTTATTTGAACAGGGCAAATTTACCCAGGAGGCAACCATGGCAACAGCAACGGCAGTTTTCTTTTATTCACTAGGAATTTTTGCTTATTCGGGCATTCAAATTTTAAACAGGACCTTTTATGCCATCCAGGATACTAGAACCCCTGTAACTGTAGGGATATGTACCATACTCATTAATACAGGATTAAATTTTGTTTTTATTGGCCCCATGGGACACGGGGGACTTGCCCTTGCTTACTCAATAGCAGGGGCCTTTAACCTGGTGCTTTTAATGGTAGTATTGAAGTACAAGACTTCTGGATATGGCGGCCGCAGTATTGCCTTTTCATTTCTTAAAAGTATGTTTGCAGCGGCAGTCATGGGCATAATAGTTTATATGACCGTGTCCTGCTTTGAAAACCTGGTGGATATTTCCACCAAAGTAATGCAGGGTATCCAGGTATTAATGGGTGTATTAATTGGAACCCTGGTATATGGAAGCATAACCTACCTTTTCAAAATGGATGAACTGAAGATGGTCCTTGAAATACTTGTAAAAAAACTGCCGGCTTGCATCATGAGAAAACCCGGCAAGTAAACATTGCTAGCAGCCACATATAAATGATATAATGTGTTTTAGTCAGTTTGCTAAAAAGATTATTAGCAGGCTTTTTGTTTATGAATAAGTAGAAGGCCTGCAGTTTTTCATATTATGAGGTGATGGTTTTGGATATCCCACAAGAAAGAATAAGAAATTTTTGTATCATAGCCCATATTGACCATGGCAAATCTACCCTTGCAGACCGAATACTCCAGTATACAGGTGCTGTAAGTGAAAGGGACATGTCTGAACAGCTGCTTGATCAGATGGATCTAGAACGAGAAAGGGGTATTACAATCAAGCTCCAGGCTGTTAGAATGGTCTACAAAGCTAGGGACGGTAACGAATACCTGCTTAACCTGATAGATACTCCTGGTCATGTTGACTTTACCTATGAGGTCTCCAGAAGCCTTGCGGCCTGTGAAGGGGCATTGCTTGTAGTTGATGCTGTTCAAGGTATAGAGGCGCAGACCCTGGCCAATGTCTACCTGGCCCTGGAGCATGATCTGGAAATTATTCCGGTAATAAACAAAATTGACCTGCCAAGTGCAGAGCCTGAAAGGGTAAAGGAAGAAATTGAAGAATTTATAGGCCTGGATACTTCAGAAGCCATACTTGCCTCGGCAAAAACAGGTCAGGGAACTGAAGAGATCCTGGAGGCAATTGTAAAGAGGGTTCCATCACCCCGGGGAAGTGTGGATAACTCTCTTCAGGCCTTGATTTTTGATTCTCTTTATGACTCTTACAAGGGTGCCATCCCTTTTATTAGAATCATGGAGGGTTCTATAAAAAAAGGCATGGAAATACAGATGATGTCCACAAATAAGAAATTTGAGGTAAATGAGGTTGGTGTTTTTACACCAGCCATGAGAATTATTGACAAATTAGGTCCAGGAGAGGTTGGTTTTGTTACTGCCAGCATTAAAAATGTTAAGGATACACAGGTAGGAGATACTATTACCAGTGTTCAAAAGCCAGCTGACACGCCCCTTCCAGGTTATAGAAAGGTAACTAGCATGGTGTATTGCGGCTTGTATCCAGTGGACAGTGCTGAGTATGAAGATTTAAAAGAGGCCCTGGAGAAGCTCCAATTAAACGATGCTTCTTTAAAATTTGAACCAGAGACCTCAGTTGCCCTGGGTTTTGGGTTTAGGTGCGGCTTCTTGGGCCTGCTCCACATGGAAATAATCCAGGAAAGAATCGAAAGAGAATTTGATTTGAGTCTCATAACTACTGCTCCAAGTGTTATTTACGAGGTGCATAAAACAGATAAGACAGTTGTAAAGATAGATAACCCTGCAGCTCTGCCTCCAATTAATGAAATTGACGAGATCAGGGAGCCCTTTGTCAAGGCTACTATAATGGTGCCAAATGACTATGTTGGTGTTGTCATGGAGCTATGCCAGGAAAAAAGAGGAGAATATCAAACCATGGAATACTTGTCTCCGAGCAGGGTTATTTTAACCTACCACCTTCCCCTGGCAGAGATTATTTATGACTTTTTTGACCAGCTTAAATCAAGGACCAGGGGTTATGCATCCCTGGATTACGAGATGCATTCTTACCTGGCAACAGATCTGGTAAAAATGGATGTTCTGGTAAATGGACAGGTTATAGATGCCCTTTCCTTTATAGTCCATAGAGATAAAGCATATTACAGGGGTCAGAATATAACCAGAAAATTAAAAGACTTAATCCCCAGACAGATGTTTGAGGTGCCTATTCAAGCAGCCATTGGCAGCAAGGTTATAGCAAGAACAAATGTAAAGGCTCTAAGAAAAAATGTTATTGATAAGTGCTATGGCGGGGACATTACAAGAAAACGCAAGCTTCTTGAAAAACAAAAAGAAGGAAAAAAGCGTATGAAGCAGATTGGAAATGTGGAGATCCCCCAGGAAGCTTTCATGGCGGTGTTAAGTCTGGATGATGATTAAAGCCCTGTATATCCATATACCCTTTTGTCTGGCGAAATGCAAATACTGTGACTTTAATTCTTATCCGCTGTCTGTCTTTGAAAGGACCAGGAAAAGGCTGGCAGAGGCGTATCTGGCAGCCTTGAGGCAAGAAATCCTCTTACTTTTAAAAGACATATCTTTAGATGAAATTGAAACAATATACATGGGGGGCGGAACGCCTACAATCCTTGATACAGACCAGTTGGTTTCATTTATGGAATTTCTCAAATCCCAACTGAATTTTTCTCGGATACAAGAGGCTACAATAGAGGCCAATCCCGGTACAGTAAGCCTTGAAAAGCTTTTAGCTTTAAAAGGAGCAGGTTTTAACAGAATTTCTATTGGCATTCAATCCCTAGATAACTGGATGCTAGGGTTCATGGGCCGGACCCATAATGCAGAGGAAGCTGCAGCAGCAGTTTCTATGGCCAGGGAAACTGGCTGGGAAAATATAAATGTTGACCTGATCTATGGCCTGCCAAACCAATCAACTGCCATGTGGGAGGATACCCTTGCAAAAGTGATGCAATTAAACCCTGATCATGTATCTAGCTATGGATTAAAGCTTGAGAATAACACACCATGGGGCAGGGACTATTCCAACAGGCAAATAACCCTGCCAGAAGATGAAGCTGTTTATAAAATGTATGAGAGTCTCCAGAGAATATTAAAAGATAATGGCTATATCCATTATGAAATATCAAACTACTGTAAAACACAAAAAACTAGCAAGCATAATAGTATATACTGGCAGAATGAATATTACCTGGGAGCAGGTATTGGAGCAGCTTCCTTTTATAACAGCCAAAGATTTTACAATGTAAAAGATATAGATCTATACATGGATAGCCTGGCAAAAGGTCTTAGACCCCTAGAGGAAGCAATTGACCTCACCCTGGAAGAACAGATGTCAGAAACAATGTTCATGAAACTAAGGCTTTTATCAGGTATGAATATACTAGATTTTAAAAATAGATTTGGAATATCCCCAATTGATAAATACTATGATGGAATTAAAAAATTAGTAGATCTAGGATTAATCCATATCCAGCGTGATGCCATCAGGCTTACGGAAAAGGGAATACCTTTAGCCAACCTGGTATTTATGGAATTTGTCTAGAATTTTTTAAGAATTTGTGGAGTTTGCTATTTGTGGTGAGCTAATACCTTGACAAGAACAGGCATTAAGTGGTATTTTTTAATTATAGCTTAGCACTCATCAAAGGAGAGTGCTAACAGAAGAGGTGGTAATAATGGTAATGGATGAAAGAAAAAAGAATATACTGCATGCAATCATCCAGGACTATATCGCTACAGCTGAACCTGTTGGATCACGTACCATTGCTCGCAAATATAACTTGGGTGTTAGTTCTGCAACCATCAGAAATGAAATGGCTGATTTAGAAGAAATGAGATTTATTGAACAGCCCCATACCTCGAGCGGAAGGGTACCATCTGATAAGGGTTATAGATTTTATGTTGATTTCCTCATGAAAAAAATGGATATTTCTCCTTCCGAGGAACAGTTCATATATGGCCAGTTAAAGGAAAATATCCAGCACATGGAGGATCTTTTTAAAAAGACCAGTGATATTCTGTCACAGCTTACCAATTATATAGCCCTGGCCATGGGTCCCTTGATATCCGAGACTACAGTACAGCAAATACAGCTGCTGCCCATGCAAAACAACAAGGTTTTACTGATGATTATCTCAGATAAGGGAATTGTGGATAATGGCATAATTAACTTCCCTGGCGATTATGACAAGGAGACCCTGGCAATCGTTTCAGAGATACTTAGTTGTAAACTAAAGGGTTACAGGTTAAAAGACGTAAGCAAAACAGTTTTGCAGGAAATTTATTATGAGCTTGCAGATTATAAAAAACTTGTGACACTAGTCCTTGATTTTATGGATGAGGTCTTGAAGGTATCAGATAAAGCAAAGGTGTATATTGGCGGTATGCTTAATATTCTTAATCAGCCAGAATTTAAAGATGTGGAAACCTTGCGCAGCTTACTGGCGTTAATGGAAGAACAAACAGTTTTAAGACAGGTTTTAAAAGAAACCAGCAGTGAATCGGGATTAACCATATCTATTGGGGGAGAGAATAAGTATAAGGGTATTCATAACTGCAGCATTATTACTGCAACCTATAAAATGGGCGGCAGGGTAATAGGTACAATAGGAATACTGGGTCCCACCAGGATGGCATATCCCCAAGCAACTACAACTATAGAATTTGTCTCAAAATGTCTTTCAGACATCCTTGAAGGACAGAGCAAATAACAATTCACTCCAAGGTACAGGAGGAAAAGTATGAGTATTAAACAGGTTAGTAAGGATACTGAGGTAGATGAGAGACTGGCAGCCCTTTCTACCAATGCAAATGCCATTAGAGCAATTGCATCGGCAGTTGAAGGCACTTTAGGCCCAAAAGGCCTGGATACAATGCTTGTAGATAAGTTTGGCGATGTTGTAATAACAAACGATGGGGTAACCATTCTCGAAATGATGGAAGTCAATCATCCAGCAGCCAGGATGATGATTAATACTGCCAAGGCCCAGCAGGATGAAATAGGTGATGGCACTACCACCGCATCAATTATGGCTGGAACATTAGTAACAGAAGGCCTTGAACAAATAAAAAGGGGTGTTCCAGTTACACGGGTTATTGAAGGTATCAAGGCAGGCATAAAGATAACTGCACAGTATTTTAAGGATAATGCTGTAGCAATTGAAAAATTAGATGACCCTGTACTCAAGGAAGTATCCTGGGTGGCAGGCAGGGGAAATGACGATATTGCTGAACTTGTTTTTGATGCAGCCAATATGATTGGGAGAGAAAAGCTTTTAGATGCCAGTTTTAAGTTGTCTGACTGTATATTTGCCCAGCATGGTGCAGAGAATCAGTTGATTAAAGGCTGCATTATTACTAAAGAGAGAGTTTCATCTGATATGCCCAGGGAACTGATGGACTGCAATGTTTTGTTTATAGACGATGCATTAGAGCCTGAAAAGCTTGATGAAGAAGCTCTAAACAATGAGGCTGGTTTTAACAGGTTTATCAGGCTTCAGGAGGAATTCCAGGAAAACCTTAAAAAACTGTCCAAACTTGGTGTAGGGTTGGTGTTGGTTGACAGGGGTATTCATGATATTGCAGAAGAGTTTTTTATAGATGCAGGCATCATGGCAGTTCAAAGGGTTAGCCATAAGGAACTAAAAAAAGCAGCCGAGTTTACAGGGGCCAGAATGATTAAGAGAACTGGTTTAAAAAAATCTGTGGAAGAATTAAGAACATATCTTGGGCACATTGATAAGGTTTATGAGGATGAACACCTGGAGCAGATCAGGATTTTAGGTGGTGCAGGTAAACCAATGGCTACCATTTTAGTAGGTGCAGCTACTGAAGAGGTTGTAGGAGAAAGGGAGAGAATTGCCAGGGATGCCGCTGCAGCCCTGCAGGCTGCAATAAAGGGTGGGATTGTACCAGGCGGCGGCTCAATAGAACTAGCAGCAGCCTCCTTCCTGGAGAGTAATCGTGAACAGGTAAGGGGCATGGCTGTGTATGGTATTAACTGTGTAGTAGAAGCTTTGAAAAAGCCTTTTTCCCAGATTGTGTTTAATGCAGGATTTAACCCCCTTGAAAAACAAGGTGATGTACTGGCAATCCAAAAGCAGGAGAATAATATTGGATATGCTATTGATTGTGATACTGGTCAGGTCATTGACATGAGAAAGCTGGGAGTTGTGGACCCTGTTCTGGTAAAAATCTATGCCCTGCGTGCAGCAGGTGAAATTGCTGAAGCTATCTTAAGGATTGATACAATAATTAAAAAAAGACCTGATAAAACAGCTGACAATAGGGTAAAAGATGAATTCGAGTTTTGAAATGGGGTGAATATAAAATGAATAATGAGATGAATACAAAAAGGGACCATATGGACAATGCTGAAAACCAAAACCAGGAAACCCAAGAACAGGAAAAAAACAATGAAGAACTTAAAGAAATGACAAAAGAGGAGCTTTTTTTAGAATACGTTAAGCTCCAGGAGTATTTAAGGAACAGGGAAGAAAGTGAAAAACAGCTGCAGCAGCAGTTTTTAAGACTGCAGGCCGATTTTGAAAACTTTCGCAAAAGAACCTCAAGAGAAAAGGAAGAACTAAACAGGCAGGCAGCCAAAAGCATTATTAAAGACATGCTTCCTGTACTTGACAACTTGCATAGGGCCCTTGAGGCTGGAAAACAAAAGGGTGACCTGGATAAGTTCATTGAGGGAATTGATATGATTTATTCCCAATTCTGGGATGTGCTCCAGAGCAAGGGTGTAGAATGTATTGACTGCAAGGGCAAAGAGTTTGACCCAGAAATTCATCAAGCAGTAATGCAAAGGGAAGTAAAAG
>JAGXSK010000113.1 GCA_018333845.1 Clostridia bacterium
AAGAAGTGCTGAGATTAAAATACCAATTAATTCCCGCAGGGAATTGAAACGATGTACTCTTCGGCCTCCTTTCTTGAGGCGAATATTGCAATTAAAATACCAATTAATTCCCGCAGGGAATTGAAACCCTATATAAAGACCTGGTACGCCAAAGATGGCGAAGCTTTAATTAAAATACCAATTAATTCCCGCAGGGAATTGAAACCTAGGCATTATTAACTCTCCTCTCCAAATTTTTCTTTAATTAAAATACCAATTAATTCCCGCAGGGAATTGAAACGATGCAGCTTGGGTTGGCAGATGTGCGCCAACGCAAATTAAAATACCAATTAATTCCCGCAGGGAATTGAAACGGATCCCAGCGGATGTCCACTTTATCACCAATGTAATATTAAAATACCAATTAATTCCCGCAGGGAATTGAAACTCTTATATCCATAGTGGTAACATCTTCGACATTTTTATTAAAATACCAATTAATTCCCGCAGGGAATTGAAACAGTTCGTCAGCGTAAAACCTATTTTTGCCGGACTCCTTATTAAAATACCAATTAATTCCCGCAGGGAATTGAAACTCCATTGATAGAAAATATTGAGTCGGCATATGCGGATATAATTAAAATACCAATTAATTCCCGCAGGGAATTGAAACATGACATTGCTAGCCACATCAAATATTTTTGTTAAGCTATCATTAAAATACCAATTAATTCCCGCAGGGAATTGAAACTCGATAACATAAACATCTTTAAATGTTGTATAGCCTCCACATTAAAATACCAATTAATTCCCGCAGGGAATTGAAACTAACCAATGACTCCATCTCAGATGTAGACTCTTTTACTAATTAAAATACCAATTAATTCCCGCAGGGAATTGAAACTAACACCGCCACCACGCCATGGATTCTTGCCAATTCTTTTCATTAAAATACCAATTAATTCCCGCAGGGAATTGAAACGCCCTCCATTTCGCCACTGGCCTAATCCTTTATACTGGCCATTAAAATACCAATTAATTCCCGCAGGGAATTGAAACCTTCCCATGTCGCAGTATGGAGCAGGTTGGCTAGCATTATTAAAATACCAATTAATTCCCGCAGGGAATTGAAACCAACCAATTATATAGTGGACAGATGGGACAGCAGGACTATTAAAATACCAATTAATTCCCGCAGGGAATTGAAACTTGCCACGCATTATTATTAGGACTCCAACGCCATCCTCCTATTAAAATACCAATTAATTCCCGCAGGGAATTGAAACCAGATGAAGCAATCTGCAAGGTGAGGTGGATGGCTTGAATTAAAATACCAATTAATTCCCGCAGGGAATTGAAACTTGATTTTTTTCTGCATGAAAGCCTGGGCGCTAAGTCATTAAAATACCAATTAATTCCCGCAGGGAATTGAAACTCCAGCAGTTTCTTTTTGAAGATGAGCCAGAGTTCATCTTCATTAAAATACCAATTAATTCCCGCAGGGAATTGAAACCGTTGGTGATGAGGATTTTCCTCAAGCAGGTGGTCAACCTCTGATTAAAATACCAATTAATTCCCGCAGGGAATTGAAACACTGCACAGCCTCTTCGACAGTGAAGCAGTTGGGAGAATTAAAATACCAATTAATTCCCGCAGGGAATTGAAACATTTTTGCCCTGAATCTAACTTGCTTAATAGTTCCTTGCATTAAAATACCAATTAATTCCCGCAGGGAATTGAAACTCCTTGAGCTGCCAATCCCTTTTCCCATTAACCTTACTATTAAAATACCAATTAATTCCCGCAGGGAATTGAAACTACAGCAATAGCGAAAGAGACATGGGGAATTGCAGAAAATTAAAATACCAATTAATTCCCGCAGGGAATTGAAACCCTCTTCTTGATGAATTAATTTTATATAGCTAGTGTTTAGATTAAAATACCAATTAATTCCCGCAGGGAATTGAAACACCATCAACAGGCCAACTGGTGGCCAGGTGATAGGACTTATTAAAATACCAATTAATTCCCGCAGGGAATTGAAACACATCGTAGTCCCCCCAGAGGGTTTCGCTAGTGGAATTAAAATACCAATTAATTCCCGCAGGGAATTGAAACATTACCTCTGCATCACCAAATATCTTCATGTCACGCATTATTAAAATACCAATTAATTCCCGCAGGGAATTGAAACGCCGCCACCCAAGTGTTTTGCTTCTGGATGTAATGCTTTTATTAAAATACCAATTAATTCCCGCAGGGAATTGAAACTCGCACAACAGGCTGCCACGATAGTATTTAGTATTTTTTTATTAAAATACCAATTAATTCCCGCAGGGAATTGAAACTTCTTAAATTCAATCCATTCTGTTTCGTTATCTTCGCATTAAAATACCAATTAATTCCCGCAGGGAATTGAAACAACACTATCTTGTTTCCTTTCACTTCTTTTACACTTACCAATTAAAATACCAATTAATTCCCGCAGGGAATTGAAACTACAACAAGTTGCAATGTATCAATAAAGGCATTTGATTAAAATACCAATTAATTCCCGCAGGGAATTGAAACAGGCCCACATGCGAGGCAGGGGGAACATCAATCTAGTTTCAAGTTAAAATACCAATTAAGGACAACAAGGGTCAGGCTTGACAAATTGACAAAAAATTAAAGTTTTTGGCTCTGTTGCTCGTGGTGAAGAAACGAAAAGTAGTGATATAGATATAATAGAATATCTCCTTTAGCCTCAAGTAACTTCCCCTCAAAAACTATCTTAAACCAAGCAGTCCGGTTTTTAGTTGGCGGATACTGATACAATTTATCGCTTACCTTACAAATAGCTTCAATCATCTCGATTTGACCATAACCTAATTCCTTGGCCATCTTAACAGCTAGGGGCAATAGATCACATGTAAGAAGAATAGGAGATGAAACAGAAGTTTATTAAAAAATAACAAGAAGTGCATACATACAAAGTATTGCCACATAGATAAAATTATTAGCTAAGGAAGTGCGATCCATGAGGAATAAAAAAGATTTGTTTATATCTTCCCTGCTGGGTGGAGCAATTGGAGATGCTCTTGGTTATAGTGTTGAGTTAATGAATTTGGGAGAAATAAAATCAAAATTTGGAGAGCAGGGTATAACTGATTTACAAATAAACCAGGCAATTGGCAAGGCAATTATTTCTGATGATACACAAATGACATTATTTACTGCGGATGGATTAATGTGGGCATATGATCGCTGTAGTCAAAGAGAAATTGGTTCATATGCAGGAAATGGAGTATACCAATCATATCTTAGATGGTACTACACTCAAACCAGAAAAATGCCTACTGAAGACTACATGTTTTGGCTCAGACGACAACCACATGAAGAACTAGACAGTATCCTAGACTATAAGCAGTTATTTTATCAAAGGGCGCCAGGGAATACCTGTTTAACAGCACTTAGTAGCGGCCAAATGGGGACAATGGAAAAGCCTATTAATAACAGCAAAGGATGTGGAGGAGTAATGCGAGCTGCACCAGTAGGGTTATTTCTACATAGAGATCCAGAACATGCATTTAGGATTGGTGCTGAAACTGCGGCAATTACCCACGGTCATCCTACTGGCTATCTCTCGGCTGGAGTACTTGCAGCATTAATTGCAGAGCTGATTAATGGAAAGAACATAATTGAAAGTGCAATGTCGGCCATAAAAATATTAAAGAGTTATACAAATCACCAAGAGACATTAAGTGCAATAGAGAATGCCATTACACTTTCTAATGACAATACAAACACCGAAATAGCAATAGGAAAACTTGGCGAGGGTTGGATTGCAGAGGAGGCACTAGCAATTGCCTTGTACTGTGCATTGAAAGAATCTGACTTCCGAAAAGCACTAATTATGGCTGTAAATCATGATGGCGATAGTGACTCAACAGGATCTATTTGTGGCAATATTCTAGGAGCGTATTATGGAATGGAAGTTATACCAAAAGAATGGATAGAAAATATTGAACTCCAGGACCTGATTGTAGATATGAGTAGTAAACTTTTTAATATATCGGAAAAAGCTTATTCTTCAAGAAGCTTTAAAAAAAGAGTTAAGGTTTAAATCGAAAAGTTAGTATAGAACATTGCACGTCCGAAAATAGTCCTGTCAATTAAGCACATTAACAATTTGCTGATTTTTGGTAGACTCCAAAATAGCGAAAATAGCCATGGCATCGCCATACTCTATTTCCGGAGTTACGGCAATAGGTTCTTCGCCAATAGCTGCTTTATAGAAATTCAACAATTCATGGTAGAAACCCATTTGCGGTTCAAAGAGGATAAACCTTTTTAAAAAGGCTATCCTCTTTTTTAGATACTTTATTAGATAACTAAAGCTGTCCTCAATTTTATTTTCGAATACCTCCCTTGGTGTCTATAAAAATCCATTTCCCAAAGAAATAATCAAAAGCAGCCTGGCCCAGCCCTCTTATCCTTTGCCAGATCAGATTTTAACTGGCACCCCGGCCCCCGCCTCCGCCTCCTCCGCCTCCTCCGCTGGAGAAGCCTCCGCCACCTCCAGAGGATGAAGATCTGCCGCTGGACTTCAAGGCACTATTAACTGTGCTGAAAGCCGTATTCCAGGTCTTTTCCATGGAAGCCGCCATGGTGGCCATGTTGTTGAGGGAACTTTCCATAAACTGCCCCTGCTGTGCACCCATGAATCCTCCAGCCCCTGTATAATACCAGTTATAGCCAAATCTTGTTTGGGGATTATTTAATTCAGGATAAACAATAGGCAGCTGGGCTATGACTTCCTTTGCTACTCCAAGGATAACGGCATAAACCAGATAGTGCTCCCAGAGAATCAGGTGAGGCAGGGTGGCCCTATCCAGATTAGAGAAGTCTTTCAAAAACTTTCTAAATCCCTTCCATAAGGCTAACTGGCTTTCCCCATGCTGGCTGCGCCTTTTCATTTTCATTCCGGCTATGATTGCACCAGCTACACAGACAAGCATGCCAATGGCAGGATAAAAAAGATTGAGGTTTATCATTATAAAGGTTCCTATGAAAAAAACAACAGCAAAAAGCACCATGGCTACTTGAGCCTTTCCAGAGCTGCTATCAAAGAAACCCAGTCTCAAGGTTTGTTCGTCAACCTTTGATTTCCACATGGACCAGAAGCCCCTGGTAGCTTGGGGTCTTTTCCTGGCATAGGTATTTAACGCATTTAATGAGACAAGGGAGCTGCCGCCTCCTACCTGATTAAACAGAAACTCAATGAGCACCTTTTCGTGGGGAAGAATGCCGCTGTCAATGCTTTTAAGCAGACGGATGTTTATATCTTCCTGAGTCTTTCCAAAGAACTTTCCCAGACCCCTTTGTTCCTGGATTGCGGGTTCAAGTCGCAAGTAATCCCGGCGGGCCAGATCCATTAAAGTTGCAACTATGGCAGTAGTCTTGTATTTGTTAAAATTATAAAGGGCTTCTGCTTCTGCTGGAGAATAGTCTCCCGGCAGCTCTCGATAATAATCTACAGCCAGCTCAGGCTTGAGCCTTTTACCCCATGTAGCATATATTCCAAGAATTATTGCCAGGCCTATTACACCTATTAAAAAGCCGCCAACAATCTCCAAAAGGCTCATCAGGCGCTCTCTATTGGCCTGCTCTGCCCATATCTTTTCTTCTGCAAGGATTGCAGCCAGGGCAGGACTGCCTGTTTTTACCCTGCCGTCAGGTATCAGCTCCAGGGGAAACACTACTCGGCCTTCAACAAAGGTTTCAGGCGGAAGATTTTTAACTGTAAATAAAATCCTTTCTGAGCTGACTATTTTTACATCTCCCTGGAGTGGTCCATGTCCCCATGCACGAATATCCTTTACGTCAGAACCTGGGGGCAGGGAAAGATTAATTGTGACGGATTTTGTCTTTACAGGGTTTTCATCACCGATGAACTTCCAGTAAAGCTCTGCTACATCATCATGAAGCTTTACGCAATCCATTACCTGGTAGCTTAAATTAAAGGTGCGGGTTTCTTTCCTGGCTGAATAATACCATTCAATGTTGTACCTGTTATTATCAATCCAGTAGGCATAATGGTTAGCAGGCCTATGGGCTGCCCTTTCAGTGAGAGTATAAGGCGTGCCGGCCTCTGATACTTGAATGTTTTTTAGCTCAGTAAATCCATCTATGGGTATATCCAGATAGAGTCTTGTAAAGGTTCCATTAAAATTAACCACCCATTTTTCATTGACCATCATTGAACCATCCGGCAGAAC
>JAGXSK010000114.1 GCA_018333845.1 Clostridia bacterium
AATATCTTTTGCAAAAATCCCCCAAATGATAACTGCTAATGTATTAGGTCCTGATCCAACTGCTTTATGGGTACTGCTGATGGTTACAATCTTTTACTTTGTGGGTTGTATGTTTGTTGATCAATTGATTGTAATTGTTATCCTAACGCCAATTTTCTTTAAATCAGCAATGATGGCAGGGATTGATCCCATACATTTAGGTATTGTAGTTACACTACAGGCGGCCATTGGCTCTGCAACGCCACCTTTTGGATGTAATATTTTCACGGCTTGTGCCATATTCGACAAATCGTATGTGGAAGTAATCAGGGGTACATTGCCATACATAATTATGTATGTTATTGTATCAGCCATTATGATTTTCTTCCCAGAAATAGCCTTGCTGTTTAGAGATTGGGCTTTTAGATAATGTTTAATTTCATAGCGAGGAGGAATTGTAAATGTATAAAAATGATGTTGCTAAGCATACAAAAGAATTAATTGCTATTAGGCGGGATATACACATGCATCCTGAACTGGGTTATGAGGAGTACAGGACATCCCAATTAGTTTCAGAGTATTTATTAAGCTGTGGAATACAAGTTCAAAGGGTTGCCAAAACGGGTATTGTAGGTCTTCTAAAGGGCAAGAAGCATGGAAAAACAGTTATGTTAAGGGCTGATATGGATGCCCTTGCTTTGCAAGAAATGACTAATGTTTCCTATAAATCCAAATATGACGGGAAAATGCATGGTTGTGGACATGATGGGCATACGGCAATGCTTTTAGTGGCAGCAAAGATATTATCAAAATACAAGGACCAGATTAACGGGAATATTAAATTCATATTTCAGCCAAATGAAGAGACTGCAGGAGCCTTAGATATGATAAAAGAAGGAGTACTTGATAATCCGCCAGTTGATGCTGCTCTTTGCATCCATCTTTGGCCTTATATTCCAAGTGGAACAATTGGTATTGCATTAGGGCCAATTATGGCGGCATTAGAAGAATTTGAATTAACAATTTATGGGATGGGCGGCCATACAGCTTCACCACAAGAGGCAATTGACCCTATTATAGCTGCATCAAATATTATTCAAATGGTGCAAACCATACAAACAAGAGAGGTAAATGTGCTGAGTCCAACAATTATTATGTTTGGAAGAATAAATGGAGGAACTGCAAGGAACATAATAGCTGGAGATGTAAAATTAGGAGGTACCATTAGATACTTATATGAGAATGAAGAGATAGAAAAAAAACAGCTTTTGGAAAGATTTGAAAGGATCATAGCTGGAATTTGTCATGCTACCAGAACTAAATATGACTTAAAGTATATTCCCAGTAACCCAGCGTTACTGAACAATCCGAAAATAGTAGAATTCGTTGTAAATGCTGCTAAAGATATTTTGGGTGATACAACCAAAATTGCAAATTGTTCCTGCATGGCAGGAGAGGACTTTGCCGAATTCAGCAGGATGGTTCCCAGTGCCTTCTATTTCCTGGGTTCTGGAAACAAGGATAAGGGGACAGACTACCCGCTGCATCATCAATGCTTTAATATAGATGAGGATGTTTTACCTCTAGGTGTTGAATTTCATGTAACTACTGCAATGAATTTCTTGCAATAAGAAAATTAAATTGTATTTTTCCAATATCTAATTTAGGGGGTGATATTTACAACAGGTGATTTTAGTGTGTTAGGCAGGGTGTTTAAGAGGGTACTAGCTTTTTTAAAAAGGAGAGGAGTGGAATTAATGAAAAAAAGTATAATTTTACTTGCTTTATTCCTGATGATTGGTTTACTTGTGGCAGGTTGCGGTGGGGGTCAACAAGCTGATAAAGGTGATAGTGACAAAATAGAAAAGCAGGTTTGGAAGATTGCCCATGAAGAAATTCCGGGGAGCGTTCAGGATGCATATGCACAAAAATTTAAGCAGTTAATTGAAGAAAAAACTAATGGAGCTATAGAGGTTGAAGTCTATCCAGTAGGAGAGATTGGAGATGCAATTCAGCATATAGAATTTGTTCAGTCAGGGGCTTTAGAATTTGTATTAACTAACCCCGGAAATATTGGAACTACAATTCCAGAGACACAATTATTCTATCTGCATTTCTTATTGCCAGATGATGAAGAGCAAGTTCGTGAAATACTGAATACAAGTAAAGCTGTTGAAATGCTTAATGACTTACATTTAGAACATGGTCTTAAAGTTTTAGACTGGTTCCCAGAGGGCTATATGATGTGGACTGCCAACAAGCCATTAAGAACACCGGAGGATTTTAGAGGATTTAAAATGAGAACAATGCAATCACCTTTAATTGTTGCTACTTATGAAGCATATGGCGCTAACCCAACTCCGATGCCATATTTAGAAGTATATAGCGGTTTACAGCTTGGCTTGATTGAAGGACAGGTTAATCCACTTTTTGCAATTGAGGAAATGAAGTTTTATGAAGTCCAAGATTATATAATGCTTTCAAAACAAGATACTTTTGTTGCTTATTTAGCTGCAGGTTTAGATTTTTATGAAGGATTATCTGATGAGCTTAAAAATATAGTTGCTGAAGCAGTTGAGGAATGCAATGAATATGTTTTTGAAGTTCAAAAGCGTTTAAATAGTGAAAGACTAGAGGCCATGAAGGCAGCACGGCCCAGTTTAAATGTTATCGAATTAACAGAAGAGGAAAGGGATTTATTCAGACAAGCTAGTATGCCTGCAAGAGAAAGGTTTGTTAGCATTGCGGGACCAAGAGGAAAGGAAATATTGGACCTTTTGGTTCAAGAAGTTGAAGCATTGAGGTAACTATCCCCTCAAATATGAATTTAGCAGGGGAGAAAATCCCCTGCACTTTCTCTTTATGCAGCTGGAATTTTTAAATAATGTACGAGGGAGTGTTATATAATGAATAAAATACCGGTCCATCCAGAAAGTGCGCCAGTACCAGCAGGACCTTATACACCAGCATTAATTGCAGGCAATTTAGTTTTTGTAAGCGGCCAAACCCCTGAGAAACCAGGAACAGATGAGCTTGTGGAGGGGGATATTATGGTTCAAACTAGGCAGGTTATGGAGAATATTAAGGGAATTCTTGAAGCTGCTGGCTGCACAATGGATGATGTGGTTAAGGTTAACTGTCACCTGGCAAATATAAATGACTTTAGTGGATATAATGAAGTATATGGCCAATATTTTACAAAGCCATATCCAACACGCACCACTGTTCAAAGTGGTATTCCAGGAAACTCTCTAATAGAGATCGATGTTATAGCAGTTAAAAAATAATATCCTTAAATTATCTATATCACTAACCTTAAACTGAGTAAATTGTTGGAGGCTAAGAATGAATAATGCAAAACCTTCTAATCAACTTAACTATCCTAATATTCGTGATGTATATATAGCTCATAAAAGGATAAAGCCCTTTGTTGTAAAAACCCCATTAATAGCTTCACAGGAGCTTTCTCTCTGTTTCGATAAATCTATACTTCTTAAACTTGAAAATTTGCAGGAAATTGGTGCTTTTAAAATTAGAGGGGCGGCAAATAAAATTTTGAGTCTCTCAGAAGATGTAAGAAGCAGAGGAGTAGCAACTTTTTCCACAGGCAACCATGGTTTGGCTGTGGCATACATGGCAAAAAAGCTTGCTATTCCAGCTTATATATGCATATCTAGTCGTGTGCCTGATGTTAAAGTCAATTCTCTAAAAAAACTAGGTGCCAACATTGAGATATATGGAAAAAGTCAGGATGAAGCAGAAAGATATTGCTATCAGCTAGCAAAAGAAAAAAGTTTAACTATTATTGAGCCCTTTGATGATCCCTTTGTAATTGCAGGTCAGGGAACTATCGGCCTTGAGATTATAGAAGTATTGCCCAATATTGATACAATTATAGTTCCTGTATCTGGTGGAGGTTTATGTGCCGGAATTGCATTGGTCGTAAAGACCCTGATACCTGGCATTCGTGTTGTAGGGGTATCAATGGAAAATGGGGCAGTAATGTATCATAGCTTAAAAGCAGGTAAGCAGGTTGCACTAGATGAGGTAGATACTTTAGCGGATAGCTTATTGGGTGGATTGGGTGAAGAAAATAAATATACCTTTAGTATGCTGGCAAAATATATTGATGAATTTGTACTTGTTTCTGAAGAAGAAATAGCTCAAGGGATGTCCTATATTTTTAAAAACCATAAAATGGTTGTGGAAGGGGCTGCAGCCACGGGGGTTGCTGCACTTTTAAAGAAAGGCGTTAAAAATGTTGGGGATAATGTTGTTACTATTATAAGTGGAAATAATGTAAATATATCTTCCTTTGTTAATGCCACGAAAGACTTTCTATAAAATAATTGGTAGTGAAGGTGATTTAAGCAATGCAAGATAAATTATATGGATGGAGAGCTAAAATAGGTTTGATTTATCCTGCTTCTGGTTGGGTAATGGAACCAGAATTTTATGCAATGGCGCCAGAAGGAGTTTCCATTCATACCACAAGGGTTGAATTAAAAACCGTAGATGTTAAAGGGGTAACTGAGATAGCAGCAGCTTCCATTGAGGCGGCACGATTACTGGCGACGGCTCCACTAAATGTCATAGTATTAGGATGTACTAGTGGAAGCTTTATAAATGGGTCAGAATATGATAAAAACCTGATAAGAAGCATGGAGGAAGTAACTAATGGGATACCATGTACTACCACTGCAAGTGCTGTTAGCAAGGCATTGGATAAATTAAAAGTCAATAAGTTAGCGGTGGTAACTCCTTATGTTGAAGAAATAAATTTAAGAGCAATAAAATATTTGCAGGAAAAGGGTTTTAAGGTATTAAATTTAGCTGGATTAGGTTTGATCGAAGACTATGATATAAACAGGCAGGATCTTGAAACTGTTTATAATTTAGCTAAAAGTACAGATGTAGAAAATGCTGATGGGATATTTATTGCATGTACAGGTATTAGAAGTATTCCTATAATAAAAACTCTCGAAAAGGA
>JAGXSK010000115.1 GCA_018333845.1 Clostridia bacterium
AAAATCCATTACAGCCCCTGCTATAATTCTTTCGCTTCTTACATGTTCCAAAAGAAACATCTCACCTTCTGGTTTGAGTACACGTCCCAGTTCTTGAAATCCTTTTATAGGAAATGGTACAGAGCAAAACACACAGGCAGTTATTATAGTATCAAAGGTATTATCAGCAAAGGGCAGTTCCTGTATATCCGCCGTCATTAATTCAACCGGAACTTTAGCTTGAGATACTTTCTTTTCAGCTACTTCTAACATCCTTTGACTGAAATCTACTCCTATCACCTTTATTCCTTCAGGATAATATGGAAAATTTGCTCCTGTTCCCACTCCAGCTTCCAGTACTAACCCCTTTGCATTTTTGCACAGCATTTCCCTCCACTTTCTCATCATCATTCTATCCATGAGACCCATCATTTTGTCATAACTTTTTGCTTTTTTATCATACTTGTCTCTAACTTGTTTTGTAATTTTCTTTTCCATGACGACCACCATTCTTATTTAGTAAGTTCATTCAAACAATTCTTTAATAAGCTTTATTATCACATTTTGCCCCTCCTACAAGGGAACTGTCATACTGATGCAATAAACCGCTTTGGCCGCTGGTGCCCCATAACATTATATTTACATCTACTTTTTGATCTTCCTCTGGCACCTGAATATGTTCATCTGATGGTTCTTCTTCAACTATAAATCTAAACTTATCACCACTTCGCTCGCTCCAACCTATAGCGGATGGAGTCTTAGTGGTGGTTAGCCATCGGATAAAATGACTTTGCTACTTCCCATTAGTTCATAATCTCTGTACAAGTTTGTAACACACCACAAATCAAATGCTTATTATTGTTTAGTCCTGTTAATATTTAATAACTGTTCCATCTTCTTCCTAATTCTTCAATTCTAGATTCATAATGCGTAAAAGCTGCCATTAAAGCTGTAATAAACACTTATATTAAGCACATAAAATTCTGCCGTTTTAAAATCCCCTCTTCTTCTAGAAGGTTTTTTAATATTAAAAACACATTGCTATTGTAGCTCCATCCAGTACCACGGACCATATTAGTTACAGGAATGATTTCTGACCTACTGTTATTAAAGTTTATTATTTTTCTGCTAAAATATTTTTCTGTAATTGCATGGTAATCTTCCTTTGAATTTCCATTATCTAAGCTTAAAATTGCAAAAGCCGCTAATTGGTCATCGCTAAAGCCATTTTCATTGTAACCCAAGAGCACTACGATTTGGTTATTATTTCTGAAATAATCGTAATAATATTCAAGTTTTTTATTAAATACCATTTCAGTTAAACTTTCAAATGTCGTCTGTTCAGTTGCGGGAACGAGAGTATCTTCAACATGCTATGATTTATAAATTCTTCCTCTGGGCCTTGTAATTAGCAAATGCCTAGTTTCGCTTTTGGGTATAATAATTGCGAAAAACTAGTATTGGGAGGAATTTAAGTGCCCTTGCAAAAAACTAAAATCGGAATCATAGGAACAGGAATGGTTGGTTCGTCAATTGCTTATGCTCTAACAATTAGCGGACTTGCATCTCAGATTGTCATGGTAGATATTGACACACAAAAGGCTGAAGGTGAGGCTATGGATTTAAGTCATAGTGCCTCTTTTATAAAGCCGGTGAAGATCACATCGGGGGATTATAAGTGTTTGGTAGAGTCGCAGGTTGTAATAATTGCAGCTGGAGTAAATCAAAAACCTGGTGAAACAAGGCTGGACCTGACTAATAGAAATGTAAAGGTATTGCTTAGTATTCTTGAGCCCTTGGCAAAACATTGTCCTGATAGTATTCTACTGCTGGTCACTAATCCTGTTGATATCTTGACATATGTTGCTTGTCAAACAGGTTTATTTCCCCCTCATAAAGTCATGGGTTCAGGTACAGTCCTTGATACCTCACGCTTTCGCTATTTGCTTGGACAGCACTGTAAGGTTGACCCTAGGAGCGTCCATGCATATGTATTAGGCGAGCACGGTGATTCCGAGGTGCTAACCTGGGAATCTGCAAGCATTGGGGGAATGAAGTTGATGGATTTTTGCAGATGTGAGGGTAATCATGATACTAGATGGATAGAAACAATTGAAACCAAGGTTCGGAGGGCAGCTTATGAAATTATTTCTCGCAAGGGAGCTACTTACTATGCCATTGGAATGGCTGTTAAAAGAATTATTGAGGCTATTTTAAGAGATGAGCATTCAGTATTAACTGTATCAAGTCTTATAAATGGCCAGTATGATATAGGTGATGTGTGCTTAAGTCTTCCTGCCGTACTCAGTCTAAATGGTATAGAAAGGGTACTAGAACCTAATCTAAGCTCAGAGGAAATAACCGATCTGCAGGCTTCAGGGATTGTCCTTCGAGATGTGATAAAACAGCTTAATAGTACAAGTTAGTATCTGTGATGTCTCTAAAATCCTTTAATGCTAAAGGTAGATATTTTTATGCCTATCATCACAACATTTTGTCTTTTGCTTACAAAATCACAGCTGGCTAATTCATGAAAGGTTGCCTCTGACACATGCTCATATGCCTGATTATTTCGAGTGGCTTTAAGAGCATATGAGGACAGGGTAGCTGCTAGTATTAATACTAGCAGTGAAATTAATATTTTTTCACTACTGGACCTCCTGACATCTTGTTAATTTTGGTCTAGCTCTCTTTGCTGCTTGGTAGGTATACACTCGTGTGATAACTATAGTACTTTGGGCTTGATTAAACTCTTGTTGACTTTTTTTCATATTGCTCTATTTGAGCAGCTCTATCCCTTGCAGTTAATCTCCTCCATTGTAAACTATATTTTTTGCTTAACTGCTGTACTGCATGCCCATGCTATAAAGCAGAGTGTGACTAATGAACGTGTAAGGAAAATCTTCATAGAATTATTGTTAACAGAAGTCAATCTCGTACTTCTTCTATAGCAGCAGCTTTACAAAAACCTGCAACATCTTCATAAACCCCGGCTTCCTTTGTCCTCTCCAAGCATGATAGGTATCTGCAATCCTTTTAATATTTAAAAAATATATTCATTAACTCATTGATCCTCATGCTTCTTTTGCAATACTCCCTTTACCCATCCTGCTGATAAGAAAGTCTGCAGTCCTAGCTGCAATAGCCAACACAGTTTCAGTAGGGTTACCCCCTCCAGAAGTGACAAAAACACTAGCATCACAGATAAATAGATTGGGGATATCATGGCTCTGGCAATAACCATTAACTGCTGACATCTTTGGATCCCCTCCCATGCGGCAGGTTCCCATAAGATGTCCAGTATCAGCTATTACATATGCCGGTTTGCCACCCCTTGCTGCCAGGATGGCATTAGCCTTCTGCACTCCATGTTTAATCAATTTGTTATCATTTTCCCCATAGCTAAAGGTTACGATAGGCCGGGGGAGGCCGTATTCGTCTTTTTCATCACTTAGAGTAACAGTATTATCTGCCCGGGGCAGCACCTCACCCACCATAGATATTTGGGCATAATAATTGTAATCCAGCATCATCTGCCGAAGCTCTTTTCCCCAGAAACCCGCATCAACTGCCAGGGTTTTTGCTAGAGCAACTGGCCTGTGGCCATGGGCATTTAAAGTATAGCCCCTGACAAACCCCCTGGACAGGTCAGTTTCATAAAACTCCTGGGTAGATGCCATAATAGGAGTGCCTTTATAAAATCTGATTTCTTCATCAAATTTAGCACCAATATCATGCCCACTGTGAGGCATGAGATATTTGCCAACTACACCGCTGCTGTTAGCAAGGCCGTCAGGGTACTGGGGGCAGGCTGAATTAAGCAGCAACCTTGGTGTCTCAACTGAAAATGCAGACACTATTACTATTTTTGCAAGCTGCCTGTAGAAATTACCTTCATGGTTAAACTCAACACCTGTTACTTTACTGTTTTTATCTACAAGAATTCTTGTAACCATGCAATCAGTTAATATTTCTGCTCCATATTTTATTGCTTTCGGTACGTGTTGAATAAGAGTGCTGAATTTAGAATTAGGCATGCAGCCCTCATTGCAAAACCCTCTATTAGTACAAGGGGGACGCCCATCAAAAGGAGCTGATATTATAGCCAGCGGAGTTACAGTACTTCTTATTCCCAGGGCCTCGCACCCTTCACGAAAAATCTGTGAGTTCCCACTGATAGGCTCTCTTTCCGGATATGGATATGGGCCGTTAAATGCTCCCCACGGAAAGTGTTTTGGCCCGGAAACTTTGATGTCGTTTTCAATTTTGCTGTAATATGGCTCCAGGTCCTTGTATGTAATTGGCCAGTCTTCTGCGACTCCATCAATAGATTTTACCATAAAGTCACTTTCATGAAAGCGATAAAATACCCCTGAAAAGTGAACTGTTCCACCACCAACACCCCGGCCGGAATTATTATGCCCAAGCAGTATAGGGTCATTACCAGCTGAAAATCTGGTGTCATTCCAGGCTAGTGAATAGCTGTTTAGCTCATCACTGGCAAAGTCTGTTTGAGGGTTCCAGAAAGGACCTGCTTCTATACCAACTACCTTTACCCCGGCTTTACTAAGTTCGTAAGCCAGTATTCCACCTGCTCCGCCAACACCTACGATACACACATCAACTTCTTCATGTCCATATTTTCTATTATGCAAATTGTCATACCTGTGGCCATCGTAATGATTGCAGTTGTGTTTTACCAGGTCCTTATTCTCCATCTTCATTTCCTCCTATGATCCTAGTCCTTTTTTTCCTTTCTTTGAGCTTCCCATGGATCAGTAAAACTTAGTTCTATCCTGTAATATCCCCTGGGGTAAGCGGGACCACCATAACCTATTTCTGACCAGATGGTAGGATGAGAATAATAGGTACTGATGATCATATCAAGTAGTTTATTAAACAAATCTTTCTGAGGTATAACGGCCCACTGGGGAATGCTGGCCGCTTTTCCAAGTTGAACAGAAGCTAACATGTCAAACTGCTCTTTGACACCGGCATCAGCAAAACTTTTATTATAAAGTGTCTCTGATAATTTATCTAGAGCTTTTAAACCTTCCCTTATAAGAACCTTCTCAGGCGGCGTGCTGGGTTTTCTTTGAAACTCTCCGATTTCACTGTGTAGACGCTGGTCAATATAATATAAAATCCAATCAAAAATATCATCACGGTTGTCATATACTATATGCTTGATTATCAGCCTGAGTTTTCTTACCTCTTGCTCTTCTAAAAACCGTTTTTCGGGAAAAGG
>JAGXSK010000116.1 GCA_018333845.1 Clostridia bacterium
GCCTGGGCAAGGTAGTTAGTCCAATTACAGGTGCAGCCCTGGGATTAGTAATCTGGTTTGCTCCCTTTTTCGCTTATGGACTCCTTGCAATACCTATAGCCCTGGCAGTATGGTTTTTAGTGAAGGAGCCTGAGCAAAATCAGAAGCAGAAGATAGCTAAATCCCAATACTTTCAGGAATTAAAGAACATTTTCAAGGAAAAGGGAATGTCCCTGGCAGCATGTTTTCTTGCAGGCGCTGTAGTACTGTTTATTCTCTTTGGTGTTTTAAGTTACATCTCGGATATCCTGGAGCAGCAGTACCAGATCAGGGGAATGGCTAGTGGCCTTCTCATCGCCATCCCAGTTGCTTCCATGGCAATTACGGCATATTTATCTGGACTTATCCTGCAAAAAAAGATAGGCAATGTCCTAAAGTATGTAACCCTTGGTGGCTTGACAATACTTGGATTTTCCATGGCAGTAATAGCCTTTGTGGCAAATATCTATGTTTTATTTGCTGCCCTGATAATAATGGGAATAGGTACAGGATCAGTACTTCCAGCTATCAACACCCTGATAACCAGTGCTGCAGAAACCTCAGAAAGGGGAATAATTACGTGCATATATGGTTCTACTAGATTTTTTGGTGTAGCCATGGGACCGCCTGCCTTTGGTTTTGTAACAGAGATAGGCAAGCTGCCCTTGTTCCTGGGTGCAAGCGGCCTGGTGCTGATCTCCATTGTAATTGGATTTATTCTCATAAATTCGAAAGCCTTGCTCCCTCCTGAACTCTTACAGGAAAGTTAATAATTGTCATAATATCTTTTAGGAAAAATAAAAATACTAGTAATACCGGTAGATTGATAGTGTATTTATCTTCTACCGATAAATATAGAAGCCGCTTTACAAGCGGCTTCTATTGCATATTATTAATTTTATTAAAACGAAGAATGTTCAGTTCTATTTATTATCTCATCCTGTAAGGCCTTGCTCAAATCGCAGAAATAGTCGCTATAGCCAGCAACCCGAACTATTAAATCCTTGTATTTCTCAGGTTCCTTTTGGGCCGCAAGGAGTGTTTTCTTATCAACCACATTGAACTGAATATGGTGTCCATCCAACCTAAAATAAGCCCTTACTAGATGGGATAGATTTGTAATACCCTCATGGCCTTTTAATATACCAGGTGTAAATTTTTGATTTAAAAGGGTTCCTCCAGTTAGAACCTGGTCTATCTTGCTTGCTGATTTAATAACGGCTGTAGGGCCCTTTCTGTCAGCACCCTGCACAGGCGACATGCCTTCAGATAAAGGTTCGTATGCTTTTCTTCCATCAGCTGTTGCTCCTACAACTGAGCCAAAATACACATGACAGGTGGTAGGAAGCAGGTTAATCCTGTACACGCCACCCTTGGTGTTAGGCCTTCCCTTTACCTCATCATAGTAGGCCTGGAAGATAGACCTCATTATATCGTCAGCATAATCATCATCATTCCCGTACTTGGGTGTTTTATTTAGCAATAACTGGCGCACCTTCTCATTACCCTCAAAATTATTCCTCAAAACATCCAGGAGTTCAACAAGGGTAAAGGTTCCTTTATCATACACATGATATTTAATTGCTGTCATGGCATCAGTTAAGCTGCCCAACCCTACACCCTGGATATAGTTGGTATTATATCTTGCTCCACCAGCATTATAATCCATCCCCTTTTTGATACAATCATCAATTAAGATTGAAAGAAAGGGTGCTGGCAGATAATTAGCATATAGTCTCTCAATTATGTTATTGCCCTTAACCTTTATATCAATAAAATATTTAAGCTGTTTTTGAAAAGCTGCAAATAGCTCCTCAAAGCTTTTAAAGTCTTCAGGAGAACCAGTTTCCAGTCCAATTATCTTTCCGGTTCGTGGGTCAATACCATTATTCAGGGTTATTTCAAAAACTTTTACCAGGTTAAAATATCCTGTTAAAATATAGGCTTCCTTACCAAAGGCCCCTGTTTCAACACAGCCGCTAGCTCCCCCATTCCTTGCATCCTCTATGGTCTTACCCTGGTTAAGCAATTCCTCAATTATCATGTCAGCATTAAAAATAGAAGGCTGACCCCAACCCTTTCTAACAATTCCAAGGGCTCTCCTTAGAAAAGCATCTGGACTTTTCTTGCTAAGCTGAATATTGGTGCTTGGCTGCAGCAGACGCATCTCATCTATAACATCTAATAATATATATGTTACTTCATTGACCCCATCAGAACCATCAACTTTTAAGCCCCCTGTATTAATATTGGCAAAATCCGTATAAGTTCCACTTTCAGCTGCAGTCACACCAACCTTGGGTGGTGCAGGCTGATTATTAAACTTAATCCACAAGCACTGTAAAAGCTCCTGGGCCTGTTCCCTGGTAATTGCACCCTCAGCTAATTGCTTTTTATAAAAGGGGTATAAATGCTGATCCAATCTACCAGGACAAAAGGCATCCCATGTGTTTAGTTCAATAATTACTCCTAGATGGACAAACCAGTAAGCCTGCAGGGCCTCCCAGAAGTTCCTGGGGGCATTAGCTGGAACATGGGCACAGATCTCAGCTATCTGTTCTAACTCCCTTTTCCGTTGAGGGTCTGTTTCCTTTACTGCAAGTTCATGCGCCTTTTCACTATATCGCCTGGCAAAGGATATAATGGCCTCGGCACATATCTTCATGGCCTTTAGTTCTTCTTGTTTGGCATAAGCCTGGGGATCTTTAAGATAATCAATACCAGCCATGCTCTCTTCAATGTCCTTGATAAAATCTAAAAACCCCTTGCGATAAATCTTATCATCAAGGACTGTATGCCCTGGGGCCCTCTGTTCCATAAATTCAGTAAAGATACCAGCTTCATAGGCATTCAACCATTCCTGACTCATATGAGAAAAAATATGTTCACGAATAGTTCTTCCCTTCCAGTAGGGCTCAATTGTATCCCTATATATTGCCTTTGCCTCATGACTTACACCATAGGGTATTTTCTCCCTGGAATCAAGTATATCCAGATCCCTTTGCGTATGGCAGCATATTTCTGGATACGTATATGTAGACTTGGGTGCAGGTCCCCTTTCGCCTACAATAAGTTCCCCTTCGCCAATCCATATTTCTTTATTCTCAAGCAGGTATTTAAAAGAGAGTGCCCTGCGAACAGGCACAGACATATTGGTATCCCTTTTATAAAACTCTGTAAGGAGCTCTGCCCTTTCAGTAGAAAGATGAGGAAAGGCCTCAATACTCTCCTGACGTAGTTTAGCAACCCTTTCATTCATGCTATCAACTCCTAACTTTAATTTGTATACCATACCCCTCTAACTGCTCCTTAACCACATGTATTGACTCTGCAGATGGAGACTTAATTGTTGATAACATACATTCCTTTTGCAGTCTATTATATTTATCAATTCCAAGGCTATGATAGGGAAGGATATTTAATTGTTTAATCCCCTTTAAAGAACCAACTAGTTCTCCCATTGCCAGGATGTTTTCCCTATCATCATTGACTTCTGGAATAAGGGGAAATCTTATATATATATTATCATGAACATTGCTTAGCTCCGCAAGATTTTTTATTATCAACCCATTAGATACGCCAGTGTATTTTTTATGCTTCTCATTATCCATTATTTTTAAGTCATACAGGAATAGATCCACCATGCTGCTAATTTCCAGCAAAAAATTTGTTTCCCCATAACCTGTTGTGTCTAGACATGTATGAATTTCCTTTTGTCTGCACATGACCAGCATTTCTTTTAAGAAATCAGGCTGCATCAGGGGTTCACCACCGGAAAAAGTTACCCCTCCCCCTGATTCCTCGTAAAAGACAATATCCTTTTCAATTTCTCCCATCACGTCATCTGGTGTTACTTCACGGCCAACCAGTTCTCTTGCACCAGATGGGCATACCTCCATACAGCCTCCACACATGGAGCAGGCAGTTCTGGACAGATGGTTGGCACATGTTTTCATGCAGTCTCCGCAGCTTATACACTTATTGTTCCACAGCATAAGCTCTGGTTTAATAGCCTGGCTTTCAGGATTATGACACCACCAGCAGTCTAAAGGACAGCCTTTTAAGAAAACTGTAGTACGAATGCCAGGACCGTCATGTATAGAGTATTTCATAATGTCAAAGATATATCCAGATGTCATTTAATCAACCCCAATCTTAGTGCCCCAGGTAAGCCTTGACTATACTCTCGTCTTTGCTCAGCACAGAGGCGTCACCATCCATTACAATTTTTCCAGTTTCCAGGACATATCCCCTATGGGCCAGTTTCAAAGCCACCTTGGCATTTTGTTCTACAAGGAGTATGGTAGTTCCCTCTTCATTTATTGTCTTAATTATATTCATAATACCCTGAACTATAATTGGTGCAAGTCCCATTGAAGGCTCATCAAGAAGTAACACTTTTGGGTTGACCATAAGCGCTCTGCCTATGGCCAGCATTTGCTGCTCTCCTCCAGATAAAAGGCCTCCCATCTGCTTCTGCCTATCTTTTAAAACTGGAAATAATTCAAAGGCATGCTCAATTCTCTTTTTTCTCTCTTTATCATCTCTCAGTGTAAAGGAGCCTAATTCTAAATTTTCAAGAACAGTTAATTCTTTAAAAATTCTACGTCCCTCAGGCACATGGATTACGCCCATCTCTACAATTTTATGAGGCTCCACCTTGGTTATGTCTAACCCCATAAATTTAACTGCGCCAGAACAAGCTGACACCAGGTTAGATATGGTCTTTAAAGTGGTGCTCTTGCCAGCACCATTTGCTCCAAGGAGGGCAACAATCTCACCCTTACGTACTTCCATGTTTATTCCCTTAAGGGCATATATCTGCCCATACCTAGTTTCAAGGTTTTCTAGAGAAAGAATTACATCACTCATACAGCATCTTCCTCCTCTTTACCAAGGTAGGCCTCAATTACCCTGGGATTATTTTGTACTTCCTCTGCTGTACCTTCTGCTATTTTTACTCCGTAGTCAAGAACAAATATTTTCTCTGATATTTTCATTACAAGACCCATGTCATGCTCTATCAAAAATACCGTTATCTTTCTTTCATCCCGAATTCTTATAATTAACTCTATTAACTGTTCCTTTTCATCATTGTTTAATCCTGCTGCAGGCTCATCAAGAAGTAAAAGCTTTGGTTGAGTAGCCAGGGCTCTAGCCCACTCAATTCTCCTCTGGTCACCATAAGGCAAATTTTTTGCGATCCTGTCCTTTTTGTTAATAATTCCAACAAAATCAAGGCACTCTTCTGCGACCTCCCTAATCTTCTTTTCCTCGTGTTTTTGCTGGGGTGTTCTAAAGATTGCTCCAAATGCCCCTGCACTTCCCCGGCAGTGCATTCCCGACATAACATTTTCCAAAACAGTTAAATTTTTAAATAATCGTAAATTTTGGAAGGTTCGTGCCATACCCATGTGGGTGATTTTATGGGGTTTTTTGTACATGATACTTTGCCCTTCAAAAAGAATATCCCCAGAATTAGGCTTATAAAAACCTGTTAAACAGTTAAACGCAGAGGTTTTTCCTGCTCCATTTGGACCTATCAAGCTCTTGATGGAGCCAGGTTCTATTACAAATGATAACTTGTTTATTGCAGTTAAGCCACCGAAACTCAGCGTAATATCTTTTACTTCTAATAATGCCATAGCTCATCACGCCCTTTCAAGTTCGTCGATCCGGCCAGATTCCCTGGGGACGGTATATCATAATCAACAGCAAGATAATAGCAAAAATCAGCATTCTGTATTGTCCAATTCCCCTGAACACCTCTGGGAAAATGGTCACAATTAAGGCGCCAAGAACAACACCTGGGATTTTACCCATACCACCAAGGATTACTGCCAAAAGAATCATTACTGAATGAATAAACATAAAGGATTCTGGTGAAATTGCAGTCATTTTCACGGCCATAAAGGAGCCTGCAATGGCACCAAAAACTGAGCCAATAATAAAGGCATAAAGTCTAGCTGCTACCACATTTATACCCATGGCCTCAGCAGCATCCTCATCCTCCCGAATGTACTGCCATGCCCTTCCAAGACGTGAATAATATAATCTATATGAAACAATTATTGCTATTACAGCTAATATAAAGAACATGTAATAAAAGTGACTAATCTGATTAAGGGTAATGCCGAATAAGACCGGTCTTTCTATACCAATTAGTCCACTAGCACCACCTGTAATTTCAAGGTTCCTGGCAGCCAGCCTTGTTATTTCTCCAAAACCCAGGGTGACTATTGCCAAATAGTCACTTCTAAGTCTAAGTGTTGGACCACCAATCATCAATCCTGCGATTATGGCAGCCAGAGCACTAAAGGGCAGGGTCAACCAAAAGCTCATACCAAACTGGGCACTTAAGATGCCAGTTGTATAGGCGCCTACTGCAAAAAAAGCAGCATAGCCCAAGCTAAGAAGCCCTGCAAATCCAACAATGATATTTAGTCCCAAACAAACTACTATATAAAACCAGGCATTGGTCATTACCTCCTGGGTATATCTGCTGGTGGTTTGAGGCAGATATAGAGCCACTAAAACTACCAAAATTATGAAACCATAACGTACAACAGGTTTATCAAAAAGCCCATAGAGGTTGTCTATTAATTTATTAAAGGGATTATTATTCTTGAGGCCTTGTTGCTGTGCTTTTTGCAAAGCAGATTCTTTTTCCGCCATTGTATCTACATCCTTTCACTTTCTTTTTTGCCTAATAAACCTGTAGGCTTGAATATGAGAATCAAGATGAGGATGCCGAAGGAGAATACATCCTTCCATTCAGAACCAATAAAAGGAATCTGAGTTCCAAAGGCCTCTAATAATCCTAATAGTATTCCGCCAAGCATTGCACCTGGAATAATACCAATACCACCAATAACTGCCGCGGTAAAAGCTTTAATGCCTATAATAAAACCCATAAAAAAATGAATGCTTCCATAATATACCCCCGCCATTATTCCCGCCGCTGCTGCCAGGGACGAACCTACAAAAAATGTAAGGGCAATCATTTTATGAACATTTATACCCATGAGGCGACAGCAGTCATGATCAAGGGCAATGGCCCTCATTGCTTTTCCGTACATTGTCCTTGTAATGAACATATGAAGTATAAACATAAGGACAAAAGCCGAAATTATTAAAATCAGCTGGGTCTGAGTAATATAAACACTACCTAGAGAAAAGCCTTCATATCCAAGACCAGTTCTAAATGGTCTATATTGACCCCCTGTAATAATCATGGTTGAGTTGTATAAAATCATAGATACAGCCAAGGCAGTAATCAAAATTGAAAGCCTTGGTGCAGCAAGCATGGGTCTATAAGCAACCCTTTGTATTAAAACACCTAATAATCCCACAATTATCATGGTAATAATCATTGCAATCATAATACCGAGCCACTGATTTCCTATTACAGTAGCTCCTAAAACACCTAAAATGGATAAGCCAACAAACGCACCAACCATATAGATGTCTGCATGGGCGAAGTTTAGTAGTTTTATAATTCCATAAACCATTGAATATCCAAGGGCTACAAGTCCATAAAAGGAACCCAAAAGTAGTCCATTAAAAAGCTGTTGAAGAAATATTTCCTGAAAAGACATACCCTCATCCTTTCTCATATTAAAGTAGAAGGTGCAGGTCAAGTATTGATTACTTGACCTGCACTAAGCCATATATTTATTATTCTGCTAGAACCCACTTGCCGCCTTCAGCTTTTAAGATAACAAAGTTACTTTCAACCAATGTCTTTTCAGGTGTAAAGCTAACTGGACCTGCTAAAGTTGGGAAATTGTCAGTAGCATCAAGTGCTTGACGAATTGCATCTGTATCAAAGCTTCCAGCCTGCTCAATGGCATGAGCCAGTAAACGCATTCCATCATAGGATAATCCAGCATAGGGACCAGGCTGTTGATTAAACCTGCTTACATAGGTATTAATAAACTCTTGTGCCTGGGGCAAAAAGTCAACTACTGGAGGTGCAGTGCAATATACACCTTCTGATGCTGACCCTGCAAGCTCTAAAAGCTGTACTGAACTGGAGCCGTCACTAACAATAATTTCACCCTGATATCCACCCTGACGCAGCTGTCTAATTAGTGGAGCACCTTCAGCATGATATGCAGTCCAATAAACACCATCTGGATTTGCAGATCTGATTTTTGTTACAAGGGCTGAAAAATCCTGCTCTCCCCTATTGACAACATCATAAGTAACAACTTGCTTGCCCTTTGCTTCCCATGCTTTTTTGGTCAAGTCTGCTAGATCAGCTGAGAAACCATCTCCCAT
>JAGXSK010000117.1 GCA_018333845.1 Clostridia bacterium
TTAACAGGCTCCATGTTAGTAGCCTTATCAAACATGACAGGACTAACATTAAATCCATCTGTTCCAGCATTAGCCCATGATATGTTAGCGGCTGTATTAAGTGCAGCCTTGTTGGAAAGAGGAATTTTTGATGAAAAAATTCTTTTAATTGAAACAAGGTTTCATGATGATAATGTTTCTTTAATGGGATATTTTTTCCTTATTCCCGAGGAAGGCTCTTTAGAGATAATATTTAAATCTTTAGGTATTAATTTATAAAGTATAGGAGGTCAACAATGGCGAAACGAGTTTTAATTGTAGATGATGCTGCTTTTATGAGAATGATGATAAAGGATATTCTTAGTAAAAATGGATATGAGATAGCTGGTGAAGCAGAAAACGGGCAAAAAGCTGTAGAGATGTATAAAGAACTAAAGCCAGACCTGGTTACCATGGATATTACCATGCCTGAAAAAGATGGTATTGCTGCTGTGAAGGAAATCAAGCAGATGGATGCTTCAGCCCGTATTATTATGTGCAGTGCCATGGGACAACAAATGATGGTTATGGAAGCAATCCAAGCAGGAGCCAGGGATTTTATTGTTAAACCCTTTCAACAGGAGAGAGTCATCCAGGCAATGGAAAAGGCAGCCAAGTAGCTTAATTGTACGAAGTACGAAGGGTGGGGGTTTTTTTGAAGGAAGTTTTGTCACAGTCCGAAATAGATATGCTTTTAAATGCACTTTCCGCAGGTGAAATATCAGCTGAGGATGTAAAAGCAGCAGAAAGTAAGTCCGAAGTTATAAAAACATATGATTTTCGTCGTCCAAATAAATTTTCCAAGGATCAATTAAGAACCCTCTACATGATTCATGATAACTTTGGACGTCTGGTGTCTAATTTTCTATCAGGATATTTACGTACCAGCGTTACAGTAAAAATTGCATCTGTTGACCAGTTAACCTATGAGGACTTTCTGGTTTCTATTCCAAGCCCCACTTTAATGGCTGTTTTAAGCTTGCCGCCTCTTAAAGGGACTGCAGTATTTGAATGTAATCCGGCATTTACGTTTCCAATTATTGATCTGCTATTTGGGGGACCAGGAGAAATGCCATCATCATTAAGAGAGATGACAGATATTGAATTAAGTGTTCTAAAAAAATTAATTGGCAAGATGATGCAGAGCATGTCCTATGCCTGGTCAGATGTATTTAATTATGAGCCTGTTATTGAAAATATTGAAACTAATCCACAGTTCAATCAAATAATATCTCCTAATGAAACGGTTGCTATAGTTACCCTTTCTACAACTATAAATCAGTCACAGGGAATAATTAATCTATGTCTGCCGTTTATCACCCTGGAACCTTTGATTTCTAAGTTAACTGCCCACTATTGGTTTGCTAGCCAGGACGTTTCTGGAGCAGATGAAGCAAAGGAAATTATACGCAATAAACTTCTTAAAGTGTCCATGAAATTAGTAGCTGTTGTAGGACATACAGATTTAACAGTAAGAGAATTTCTTGGGCTGGATGAAGGTGATGTTATTCCTTTGGACATTGAGGTAGGGGATGATTTTGAATTGTATGTTAACGATCATGTAAAGTTTAAGGTACAACCTGGACTAATAAAAAGTAAGGTTGGTGTTAGAGTAACGGCTAAAGTGCCAGGGGGGAATAATCATGGATAATTTTTTGTCTCAAGAAGAAATTGATGCCCTTCTAAATCAAAGCCAGTCTGAGGATGAAAATATAAAAACTTCAGAAGCTGCTAAAGAAAAGAACCAAGTTGTGTCAGTAAATAATAATGATTATGCCGCAACCCTAAATTATATGGAGTTAGATGCTCTGGGAGAAATAGGAAATATTTCCATGGGATCTGCATCTACTGCCTTATCAGAGCTGTTAAATCAAAAGGTAATAATAACCACTCCTAGAGTTAAAATAACAAATGCAAAAATATTATATGAAGAATTTAAAATCCCATATTTGTTAATTGACGTAAATTTTACAGATGGTTTAAATGGTTCCAATATTTTAGTTGTAAAAATTAAAGATGCAGCAATAATTGCTGATTTAATGATGGGTGGGTCTGGAACAAATCCTTCAGAAGAATTAAATGACATACATATTAGTGCAGTAGCAGAGGCAATGAATCAAATGATTGGCTCCGCTGCAACCTCCATGTCAACCATATTTGGAGAAAGGGTTAAAATAGCACCACCAATAGTAAATATTGTGGATTTTAAACAGGATGAGGTTTATTATCCATGGGATAGTGATGAACCTGTATGTATCATATCATTTGATCTCAAAATAGGCGATTTGATAGATAGTGAAATTATGCAGGTGATGCCTGTGGATATAGCTAAAATAGAAGCTAATCTTTTATTAAATCCTGGACAACCACTTCCCAAACCAGCATCTGCACCTAAATCACTGCCTGAAAATAAAATAGAGGAAAGTTCTAATACTGTTGAACTGCCAACAGGGCAGTCAGGTGAGCAGGATAGCCGTCACTTAAATCAATCAGAGGATTATCCTAAAAATCTCAATTTGATTCTTGATGTACCACTAAGGGTTTCAGTTGTTTTAGGAAAGACCAAAAGGCCTATTAGTGAGGTCTTAAATCTAATCCCAGGTTCAATAGTAGAACTGGAAAGGTTGGCAAATGAACCTGTTGATGTGCTAGTAAATGGAACACTAATAGCAAAAGGCGAGGTTGTAGTTATTAATGAAAACTATGGAGTAAGGGTAACAAGTATTGTAAGCCCAGAACAACGCCTGCAAAACCTTAAAAAGAACTAGGCAGCTAAAAAGCTGCCTTAATTGATGGAAGGCTAGTAGCGGTTAGCTTGGTTTTCCATGGTCTGTTCAGCTTTCATAATTGCCATTTTTACCAGGTTTCCACATTCTCTTGAGGGTACACTACCCCAACCTTCATTCATTACAGTGTTATAGACCCCTAGTTCCTTTGCAAGTTCATATTTGAGCTGTTCAGACATTATTTTTGCCAATTTAATTGACCTCCTTTTTAATAATAAAACCTTACCATCAGTATTATTTTTGTCTGAAACAAAGTAAATACACCTGGTTTTTTGTGGGCTGGTTATTTATAATTGTATAAAGGTATCCTATGTAGTGAAGATTAACGATTAACGAAAGGTTAAACACATGAAAACTGAAATGACAATTTTTAGATATAATAATGGCCTTGTTGAAAAAATCAATGATATTATAGCTGAGGAAAAACCCATTACCATTTATTTAAATGGAGAAGAAGTGGTAACCCTTCTTTGCACACCAGAGTATATCCAGGATTTAGCTGTGGGATTTTTAACTGCAGAAGGACTTTTGTCTAGAGATTCAGATACAAAAACCAATTTAGATCTTAATAAGGGTATTGTCTGGATTGAAAGTTCAAAAACAAGCAAACTGGGAAAATTTAACTTTGCCAAGAGGATGATTACCACTGGTTGTGGAAAGGGAACAAGCATGTATCATTATTACAATCAACGTACACCTGTCACTTCACATCTGGAAACAACTATAGACGTATTGTTTGCTGGATTAAAGGCCATGCACTCCCGCTCAGATTTGTATCAAGCTACAGGAGGAGTCCACAGTTCAGCATTAATGAGTAAATCTGGAGAAGTAATTGTATTTAGAGAAGATGTGGGGAGACATAATGCAGCTGACAAAATATTGGGTTATTGCCTTAATAATAATATTGAACTGCAAGACAAGGTGTTTTTAACAAGTGGCAGAATTTCTTCAGAGATAGTAGGCAAGATAGCCCAAATGGGAATACCCATACTGGTTTCCAGAGCAGCCCCTACATCTCTTGCCATTGAGTTGGCTATAGATTTTGGACTGACAGTAGTAGGATTTGTTCGTGGTAAAAGGGCAAATATATACAGCAATCCCCAAAGAATTAAATTTTAACCCCACCATGTAAGTGGGGTTAAAAAATTATTTATCATGAACTTTCACTTCTGAAGCTCCGTGGTTTTTTAAGATGTTTTCTGCTTCATCAATATTGTCCTCAGAAGAATTTACTGCAACAATGATTTTGTTCCGCTTTATTTCTTCTTCATACCTGCGTCCTTCCTCTTCTGGAATTCCCCAGTCTACTAAACCGCCTGCCACTCCACCACCTGCAGCCCCTGATAGAAGGCCTGCAATGGG
>JAGXSK010000118.1 GCA_018333845.1 Clostridia bacterium
CCGTCAGTTATAAGTCCCACCTGCTCGTCTAATCCCATACCCACTATTGCGGCAGTTGCTGTGAGCATTTCTCTCATGCCTGGACCGCCCTTTGGGCCCTCATATCTAACTACCACTATATCGCCAGGATTGATTTTTCCTCCATAAATGGCAGCAACTGCAGGCTCCTCTTGATCAAATACCCTGGCAGGTCCCCTGTGTTTCAACATTTCTGGTGCTACAGCAGCCCTTTTGCATACTGAACCCTCTGGGGCCAGGTTTCCATATAACAGCTGAATTCCCCCTGTAGCTGAATAGGGCTTATCCATTGGTTTGATTATATTTGCATCTATTACTTTTGCACCCTCCACATTGTCTGCAACTATCCTTCCACTGGTTGTCATGAGATCCTTATGAAGCAGTCCTGCTTCACATAGCTGGGCCATTACTGCGGTAATACCTCCAGCCTTGTGCACGTCAGTTGGGTAGTGACCACCCCTTGCAGGTTTCATTTTTACAAGATGGGGAACCTTTTTTGCCATATCAGCAAAGGAATTAATATCAAATTCAATGCCTGCCTCGTGGGCCACGGCCGTCAAGTGCAATACTGTATTTGTTGAACCACCAATGGCAAGGTCAACCACTATAGCATTTTCTAATGATTTAGCAATCACAATATCCCTGGGCAGGATGTTCTTTTTATGAAGTTCCATAATCTTTTTCCCTGTCTGCTTTGCCAATGCTATTCTTTGACCTGACACTGCTGGTATAGAGCTTCCAGGCAGACACATTCCTAATGCTTCTGTTAAGAAATTCATTGAATTTGCAGTGCCCAGCAGGTTGCAGGCCCCACATCCTGGCAGAGCTTCTCTTTCAATTCTTGCCAGCTCTTCCATTGTCATATTTCCCCTGGCAACATCCCCCTGGGCTGCCATGAGGTCGGAATAGCCTACTTCATTCCCGTCTATACAACCAGTAGCCATTGGTCCACCACTAATCATGATGGCAGGAATATTTAGTCTTACCGCTGCCATTAACATACCTGGAGTAATCTTGTCACAGTTTGTTATTAAAACCATGGCATCATATGAGTGAGCATTTACCATGACTTCAATGGAGTCTGCTATTAACTCCCTGCTGGCCAGGGGATAATGCATACCATAGTTTCCCTGGGCTATGCCATCACAGATGCCAATGGTGGGAAATTCAATGGGTGTACCTCCTGCCGCTATTACTCCTTCTCTAACTGCTTTAGCTATGCTGTCCAAATGAATATGTCCGGGCATGGTTTCATTTTGTGAATTTACTATTGCAACCAAGGGCTTATCTAAGTCCTCCGGCAGCAACCCCATGGAATAGTATAACGCCCTGTGGGTAGCCCTTTCTAGACCCTTTGTAGTAACGTGACTTCTCATTTACTGTTCCTCCTTGTGGATTTGGATTTATAATATATTATTTATTTAACAATTTTGGTAACCACATTTATTGTATTTAGCTTCAATAATAATTAGAAATTTCCTTGGGAGTTTTTTGACATTGAATATAAGATTATTTACTTTTAGAATCTTCAACTAATTTGCTTGGACTAATGTCTGTGTGTTTTTTGAAAATACTGCTAAAATAACTGGAGTCTAATATTCCTACCTGTCTACCAACCTCACCTACGGAAAATTTACCTGTCATAAGTAAAGCCTTTGCCTTTTCTATGCGCATCTTGTTTAAAAACTCATTAAACCCTTGTCCCGTTTGCTTTTTAAAAATTCTGCTTAAATATGAAGGGTTTAAAAACAGCCTCCCGGCAACCTCATCTAATGTAACCTCTAAATGATAGTTCTTCTTAAAATAATCAATAACCCAGTTAACATAATACTCTGGAGCTGATATCTTGTCTGGAATCATTCTCTTAAACAGCTCCTCTAAAATCTCACCTATACCCAGTGTCAAGCCATCTACATTAGCAGCTTTCTTATTCAGCCCCAAAATTTGTTCTCTAAAAAACTCCATTTCTTCCTGCAGCAATATATCCTTTGCTGATTCGCAAACCACAAGGGTAAGCAAATCCCCGACATATTTAACAGCTTTCTCCTTGCCTAAACCCTTGATTCTCATTTCAGCTAAAATTCCCTTGATCATTTCCATGGCATGGCTGGAGTTTTTTTGAAGAAGGGCAGTAAATACCTTATTTTGAACCTCTGCAACATTAGGTTTTGTGCTGCTGTTTTCCGCAGCATCTTTTTCTGTAAAGAACCCACATCTATTCCAGAACAAAACATTTTCAGCGGTTTCCTCAGCATTTTTATAAACTGAATAAATGTCACATCCCTTTTCCAGGGTGACTGTTCCAGCAAAAACATCATACCCATGCAATAAACACCATTCTTGAATACTTTCCATGGTATCCCTGTGCACTGTTCCTTCCAGCAAAAATACCAACCTGCCATCTGTCAAAGAACTATATAAACTATATATTTGAGATTTTAAATAGCCGTCAATTGCTGCACCTATATTTGTTAGAGTCACTTCACTGGTAATCACATTTTTATTCTTTTTATCAAAAAATAGAAACACTACCATATGATTAAATCTGTCAGTTTTGATGCCTAGTAATTTTTTAGCTGCCCTTTGTTTATCTGTCTTTACTTTCCCAGTAATTAGATCTAACACCAACTGCTTCTTTATGTTTGGTCCTACTGCCTTAATGTTAGTATGGAGCCTTGAAGCTTTGCACATCTCCAGCTTTTCTTTGAGTTTACTTTTTATTCCCTTTTTCAAGACACTAATCAATTTATCTGGGCTTATGGGTTTGGTTAGATAATCTTCCACATCTATTTCAATGGCCTTTTTTGCATAATCAAATTTTTCATAAGCAGTTAAAATATATATTTTAATCCATGGATGCTTTTGCTTAATGATAGCTGCAGCTTCTAAACCATTTTTATGGGGCATGGAAATATCAATAATAACAAAATCAGGTTTGAGCCTATCAGCTAGTTCTACTGCTTCAAGACCATCCTCAGCCTCTCCACAAATATTTAGAGGCAGCTTATACTTTTCAATTACATGTCGGAGAAACTGTAATTCAACTCTTTCATCATCAACAATTAGAATTTTGTACATACTTTTTCTCCTCGTTACACTTTAATAATAAATAGCTCATTAACATGGATAAACATGAGTATTCTTGCAAACAAAAATGTAGAAAATTAGATAGAGAGTCATGTTTTACGTGTTCTCTATAGCCGTTTCAGCTGGCAGTTCTATAGTTGCTTTAGTTCCGCCCTTATTTAATCTTTCAAGACGGAAGCTGAATTTTTCTCCATAATAATATTCAAGTCTCTTGTAAATATTTTTTAAACCAATGCCCTTCATTGGTGATATAAGATTAAAATTATGATCTGTTAACTCTTTTACCTCATTTATCACCTCATCTCCAACGCCAGCTCCATTATCTATAACATCTATAATGACCCTGTTGTTCTTTATATATCCCTTAATATTAAGCACACCATGCCTTCTAATATTGGAAAATCCATGCAAAATGGCGTTTTCAACTAGCACCATCAAGGTCATATTTGGAACCTTTGTAGATAAAACTTCTTCTTTGACGTCTATTTTGACAGTAAACTTACTTGGAAATCTTGTCTTTTGTATCAATAAATAGTCGTTTATTTGTTCTATCTCTTCCTCTATTGAAATAAGAGATTGTGTTTTACCCAGGCTCCGTCTTAATAGGTTAGATAGTGCATAGGTAAGATTCGATGCAGTGGTAGCACCTTCCATAAAAGAAGTTTGAGCAATTGTATTTAACGTATTGAACAGAAAATGGGGGTTAACCTGGGATTCTAGAAATTTTAGCCTGACCTCATTTAATGAACTTTCAAGTTCTGCCTTTCTCTGCTCTTCTTTTGCCAGGCTGAGCTTATAAGCACTAACTTGCTTGCTTCTAGCTGAGTCTATAATCATCTGCACAAGAGATACTCCAACTAGTGAAAGAGTTTCTGCAACAGCTTTCAAGTGATTCCTGTTAATAATGCTTAGATTTACATAAGCCTTATGGACTAGGGGATAGTCTCTCCTGGAGAAGGAGTTTTTGAGCAATAGCTCATCAGCATCTGTAGGAGTTTCCACCCTGCCATAACCACATCCCAGGTAACCTAATAGCCTGTTATTGGCAATAATAGGTGATTGTATTGAATATACTTTGAATTTACATTTAAATACTACCAGTTCTTTACCCCTTTTCTCTCCATTGACATTACAAAGAACACAATCGCCCGTTTTTTGTTTTATGTAAAGCATTTTTTGTTTTATACAAAGGGTACAGAAATCAGGAAAGCTTTTTGGTTCAGCTAAAAAAACGCCATTACTGTCCACCAATGTAACAGCCAGTTTAACGCTCTGGGCAAATTTGTCAGCTATAGCATTAAGGTTAACTAATTGATTTATATCATATAATTCCAGACCATCTATTGTTTCCATCTCATTCAATGGTGCCGGCAAGGCAGGATAAACTATACTTAAAAACTGAGATGGTTTATCTGATTTATTAATAAGGTAATGTTGGGCACCATCAGGTACATAGCCAAGCTTCCCTTTTGTAAGAATTAATTCTTTTCCATTGACGAGATGAACACTTTCCCCTTCTATACCATGCAGTATTTCCATATAACCGGCATGGGTGTGAATTTCCTGCTCCTTGCCTGGAAATACAGTTGCAAAAGAAAGGGTTGGCTGGGTTTTTAGGCCATTAGAATCCAGCTGGAGCCAGTAGAGATCTCCCCACTCATAGTGCTGCTCATCTAAAACTTCTAAATCAAATACCTGGTAAATCTTATTTAGTATTGCTTGATTCATTGTTATCACCCTGCAGTAAAATATAATCTTAATTCCTACTTTTTATCTTGTATTTTGGCTTTTTTAAAAAAAATTAGTTTTTCATACTTTAGTTAACACTATCTTTTAAAAGTTTTTTATAATTATTAAAATGTCAATTTGTCAAGCCTGACCCTAATTTGCTAGAAATCTCCAAACCGGCCTCCACTACTAAATTCGCCATTTTCTCTAGAGAATCAGTGGAAATTCTGGTTGTTGGTCCGGCAATGCTTATTGCAGCAATGACCCTGCCAGAATAGTCCATAATTGGTGCCGCTACACATCTGAGCCCCTTCTCATTTTCCTCATCGTCTATTGCATAGCCCTTTTGCCTGATCTCCTCCAGGTGCTTGTATAAAGCAGCTTCATCTGTTATGGTCTTGTCTGTAAGCCTGGGAAGGCCATGTTCTCTAATTAACTGCTTACTTTCCTCAGGATCCATCCAGGCCAGCATGACCTTTCCCACACCTGTACAGTGACAGGGTTGACTCTTGCCTATTTCTGTATGAATTCTCATTGACTGGACACTTTCCTGCTTTTCAATATAAACTACTTTACCCTGGCGCAGTATGACCATATGAACAGTCTCATTGACCTGTTTTGATAGACGGGCGATAACAGGTTTTGCCTTATTTCGAAAATCCATACTATTTAGGGAAGCATTTGCAATTTGAGCAAATGCAATCCCCAGTCTATATTTGCCGCCTTCAGTATCCTGCTCAAAATAGCCCTTGCCCAGGAGGGTGTTTAGGGTTGCATGAACTGTGCTTTTGTTTATTTTTAACCTTTTGCTGATTTCTGTAACACCCATTGGCCTGCTTTCCTGGGCCATGAGTTCTATGATACGAAATGCTTTATCTACTGATTTGATAATGTTTTTGTCCTCCCCCATATTCCTGCCTCCTCATTATATATTCATGGTTTATTAAATGGCGAGAGGTTTTTAAAGGCTGTTTTGCCTGGTGCTTAATTCATAAGCCACATCAATTATCATGTCCTCTTGTCCTCCAACTGTCTTTCTCCTGCCCAGTTCAATCAAGATATCCCTTGCGTCAATTCCAAACTTCTCTGAAGCACGCAGGGCATGTAAAAGAAAACTGCCGTATACTCCAGCATACCCTATGCTGATGGAGTTCTTATCAATAACCTGCGGTCTTTTCATTTTAGGTGCAACTATATCATCTGCCACATCCATAATTTTATATAGGTCAACTCCAGTTTTGTATCCGAGTTTATCCAGAACCGCTACCAATACCTCAGTTTGTGTGTTGCCGGCCCCTGCTCCCAATCCCTTGCATGTACCATCAACCATATC
>JAGXSK010000119.1 GCA_018333845.1 Clostridia bacterium
AAAAATGGCGAACCAGTAATAGGTACCTTTGTCAAAATGAATGATCCGTCTTCTGTGGAAATTTTAGGCTTGGCTGGATTTGATTTTTTTGTTTTGGATAATGAGCATATAGCCATGAATAAAGAAAGCATGGTAAATATGATAAGGTCTGCCAGTTCAGTTAATATAGTGCCCATTGTAAGGGTTAGAGAAAATAATCAGGTAGAGATTTTGCAGGTTTTAGATGCTGGAGCTCTAGGAGTACAGGTTCCAAATGTTAATACAAGAGAAGAAGCCCAGTACCTAATTGATAGTGTGAAATTTGACCCAATGGGCAAACGTGGATTTTCCCCAACCACTAGAGCAGCAAGTTATGGAATGAACCCTATAAAAAAATTTGTAGAAGAATCCAATGCCAATACCCTTGTGGCAGCACACTGTGAAACGGCAACCTGTATGGAAAACCTAGATGAAATACTAAAGCTTGAAAATCTGGATATTATCTTTATTGGGCCCATGGATCTTTCCCAATCCCTGGGTGTTATAGGAGAGGTCAATCATCCAAAGGTGTTAGAAAGTATAGACATGATAATTCAAAAGGTGCTGGCTGCAGGCAAGGCAGTTGGTATTGTTTCCTCTGCTGCCCAGGCGAAAGAATTTATTGAAAAAGGTGTCCAGTATTTGTTAATAAACACAGATCAGGGAATGATAGCCGGTGCAGCCAAGCAGATTATTCAACAGACAAAGGGATGACGCAATAATTAACTTATTTCAGTGGGAGATGAGCCTATGAAGAAAGTGTTTTTAACAGAGCCAATCCACCAAGAGGGCATTAATCTTTTAAAAAAAGAAGTAGATGTAATAATTGGCTCAAGTACAGCTTCAGAAGCTATTATCAGGGAAGCTGCTGGGTGCCAGGGAATTATAATTAGAAGTGCAAAAATAACAGGTGAGATAATCAAGAGCCTGCCAAAGCTAAAAGTCATTGCAAAACACGGCATTGGTGTTGACAATATAGACCTGAACACAGCAAGCGAAATTGGGGTTATGGTTGTCAATGCACCAGAAGCAAATATCCATTCAGTTGCAGAGCATGCCCTGGGGATGATTCTGGCAGTTACAAAAAACTTTGTTCAATTAGATCAAGAAACGAGAAAAGGTAATTTTCATTTGCGTAATAAGATTATAGGAACTGAGATTATGGGCAAAACAGTTGGCCTGGTTGGCATGGGGAAAATAGGATTGCTGCTGGCACAGAAGCTAGGGGGCCTTGGAGTAAAGCTGATTGGGTATGATCCCTATGCAAATCCTGATACAGTAAGAAAACATGAGATTGCCCTGGTGGAAACTTTAGATGAACTCCTTGCCAATTCAGATATTATAACAATTCATACACCTTTGACAGATACTACAAAGGGAATGATTAGTGAAGAACAGTTTAACAAGATGAAAAATAACGCTTATTTAATAAATGTATCTAGAGGTTCAATTGTAGATGAACAAGCATTGTATCAAGCCTTAAAAACTGGCCAGATAAGAGGCGCGGCTTTGGATGTATTCGAAGAAGAGCCTCCAGCAAAGGATAATCCTTTGTTCACCCTGGATAACATCCTGGTTTCTCCGCATAATGCTGCCTTAACTGAAGATGCTCTAATAGCCATGGCTGTTCATGCTGCCCAGGGCGTTCTGGATTATATTAATGGGAAAAGGCCAAAATATGTTGTTAACCCTCAAATCTTTTAATACAATTAAATTGTACATGTAGTAAATATTTTTAAAGGAGGTTAATAAAAAATGTCAGTTAGGGACGAGGCCTTAAAGTTTCATGAAATTGCCAGGGGTAAACTAAGTATTGTACCTAAAGTTCCAGTCAGCACACAAAAAGACTTGAGTTTGGCATATACACCGGGGGTAGCAGAACCCTGTAAAGAAATTGCAGCTAATCCTGAATTGAGCTACAAGTATACGGCCAGGGGGAATATGGTTGCAGTAGTAAGTGATGGAACTGCAGTATTGGGACTAGGTGACATTGGTCCCCTTGCTGCCATGCCGGTAATGGAAGGAAAAGCTATTCTTTTCAAGGCCTTTGCTGATGTTGATGCCTTTCCAATTTGTCTTGATACAAAGGATGAGGAAAAAATTATAGAAACAGTAAAATTAATTGCTCCCAGCTTTGGTGGAGTGAACCTGGAAGACATAGCAGCACCAGCCTGTTTTACCATTGAACAAAGGTTAAAGCAGGAGCTTGATATTCCAGTATTTCATGATGACCAGCATGGCACCGCTGTAGTAACCATGGCTGCCTTAATTAATGCACTGAAAATTGTTAATAAAAAGCTAGAAGATATTAAAGTAGTTATTGCTGGGGCTGGGGCAGCAGGTGTGGCAATTATTAAACTGCTGCTGGGCCTAGGAGTTTCCAATGTGATTATGTGTGATAGAAAAGGTGCAATCTATGAGGGCAGAGAGGGTTTAAACTGGATAAAGGAAGAAATGGCAAGGGTTACAAACAAGGAAAAATTTACTGGTGACTTAGCTGGTTCGCTGGTTGATGCAGATGTTTTCATTGGAGTATCAGGCCCAGGCATTGCTACAAAAGAAATGATTTCACAAATGGCCAGGGATGCTATTGTCATGGCCATGTCCAACCCTGTCCCGGAAATAATGCCTGAATTAGCTTATGAAGCAGGTGCCAGGGTGGTATGTACAGGAAGGTCTGATTTTCCCAATCAAGTTAATAACGTTCTTGCTTTTCCTGGCATATTCCGAGGTGCTTTAGATGTTAGGGCAAGTGATATAAATGAGGAAATGAAACTAGCAGCTGCCTATGCAATAGCGGAATTAGTATCTGCAGATGATTTGAATCCAGAGTACGTAATACCTAGTGCTTTTGATAAAAGGGTTGTCCCTGCAGTAGCTCAAGCTGTTGCAAAGGCTGCTAAAGATACTGGGGTGTCTAAAAAATAATTGTTATCCTCCTCTAAGCTAGTGAGATTTTAAAACGAGTATGAACCACAACATATATACGTAGATTATAGAACTGGGAGGGACAAAACGATGAAAGCTATACAGTTTATAGAACCTTGGAGTGTTAAATGTGTTGACGTTTCACTACCTGAAATAAACCAGGACGAGGTCTTAATAAAAGTTAAAGCAGTAGGAGTCTGCGGCACTGATTTAGAGTTGCTTAGTGGCGACATGCCACATATAAAAAATGGTTTTACAAAGTATCCACTAATTCCAGGCCATGAATGGGCGGGAGAAATTGTTGAGGTTGGTAACTCTGTTAAGAGTTTTAATATTGGTGATAGAGTTACTGGTGATGTAAGTATTGGATGTGGATGCTGTTACATTTGCAGAACTGGACGATACAATTTATGCCCAAATAGAGTAGTAGTTGGGTCGTATAGAAATAAAGATGGTGCATATGCTGAATATCTTAAAATGCCAGAGAGACATTTATATAAGCTTCCGGATAATATTTCGTATGAAGAAGGGGCGTTAGTTGAGCCTGCTGCTACTTCTGCATATGCAGTAATGAAAGCAAGAATAGGTTTGGGTGAGAAGGTATTAGTAATCGGAGATGGTCCTATTGGCCAGCTAGCCGTTCAATGTGCAAAAATTGCAGGTGCTACTAAAGTGATAAATGTTGGTAGCTGGGATGAAAAACTTGAGGTTGCAAAACAACTTGGTGCTGATGCAGCACTTAATTACAAAAAGGATGACATGGTAGCAGCTGCCCTTGAGTTGACAAATGGTGAAGGTGTAGATACTGTAATTGAAACATCAGGCAATAAAATTGCTTTTAATCAGTCTATTAAATCTATTAGACCAGGTGGTAAAATAGCACTTTTAAGCTTTTATAGTGAGACGGAAATTTCTGCTGCCATTAATAATTTTATTATCAAGGATGCTGAAATGATAGGGATACTGGCAAGTCCCAATGCTTTTAAACCTACCTTGGCACTTATGGAAACCGGTAGAATTAATGTAAAACCACTTATTACCCATAAATTCCCATTGCATCAGGCTGAGGAAGCATTAGAAATGGTTAGGAGTAAAAAAGAATGCAAGATAAAGGTATTACTAATTCCCTAAGATAAATGGCAAGGATATTCAGCAAAAAAAGGAGCTTAAAGCCAATGGACTTAAGTTTTAAAATTATGACAAGTAATATAAAACAAAATGAAATAGGAATTTTTTGGCTAGGGCAAGCTGGTTTTCTTATTAAAGACCCTGACCATAATATTATAGCGGTAGATCCATATTTGACTGACTGTGGAGAGAGGATAAGGGGGTTTAAGCGCTTATCTCCAAAGTTAATATCTCCTGGCGATCTTGAACCAGATATTTATATTACTACACATACACATTTTGATCATTTTGACTACGATGCAATTCCAATTGTATCGGCTTCTCCAAAAACCAATTTTTTTGGACCCAAAAGTTGTGTTGAGGAATATTTAAAATTAGGAATATCAAAAAACAGAATTTTTCACCTAGAATTGGGTAAGGAAGTTGTAAAAAATAATGTGTTACTTAAAGCTGTCCATGCTGACCATGGTGAAATGGCTCCTGATGCTATTGGGTTATTTATTAACATAAGCAATATAAAAATTTATTTTACTGGTGATACCGCCTATTCTCCTGAGGAAATGAAAGAAATCGTGGATCTAGAACCAGATATTATTGTTGCTTCAATTAATGGAGTGTTTGGCAATCTAGATCCTGAAAATGGAGCAAAGCTTGTAAGAGATGTTAAGGCAAAAGTGGCAATTCCCTGCCACTTTTGGACCTTTAAGGAACACTACGGTAATCCTCAGCTTTTTGAAGACAATGTTAAAAAATTTGCACCAAATTGCATGGTAAAATTTATGTTCCCTGGCGAGATGTATAGATACCCATAGTTCATAAACACATAAACCATAGCTTCAAAATACAAAAGTAGTATAGTTATTATAAAAAACCAAGGGGGATTTATCCATGGATTTTGTTAAAAAAGTATTTGAGATTGCTTGCAAAACTGTACCAGAACCAGACAAGCGCAATTTACAGCTGGTGTATACACCCCAACAGGATGAGGAAATGGAGAACTTTACCTTTTTAATGTCAACACTTTATCCACTTACAGGACAGACTGATTTTCACATCCACCCTGTAGACGAGATGATATTGATAATAACAGGCAAGGGAGAAGCCATCATAGAAGACAAGCATTATGATTTAGAACCTGGTTCAGTTATTTATGCCAAGGCAGGAGTACAGCATCAGTGCAAAAACTATTCAGCCGAAAGCATGAAAATGGCCTGCTTTTACATACCTGCACTGCCTGACGAGCTAATCAAAAAGATCAAGGAATAATTAAAAGGGCTTAAAGCCCTTTTAAATCCAAATCGGTCGCTGCCCATAGTATACAGGAAGGGGGATAGATGTGGGGAAATATGCAGTGTCTAAAAAACTTGTTTTAAGTTATTTTTCGGCTTTAGAAAAGGCCTCGCCAGACAATGTATTAGATGTACTAGAGGAATATACTGGTCAAAACTATATATGGAGAGGAGTACATCCTTTTAGAGAACAACATGGGGTGGAAAAGGCAGCTGAAATTTTTTGGGTTCCTCTTATGAAATCTTTAAATAAAATACAAAGACGACAAGATATTTTCATTGCTGGCACTAACGAAATCAGTGGAGAACAATGGGTTATGAGCATGGGTCATTTTATGGGACTATTTGATTCTGACTGGTTGGGTATCAGACACACAAGAAAAATTATCAATTTAAGATATGCAGAATTTAATTGTGTTCAAGAAGGTAAAATTACTCAGACTGGATTATTTGTTGATATTATTGGTTTTATGCTTCAAGCTGGAGTAAAACCACTACCACCTTCAACAGGGACTTACTATGTTTATCCTGGTCCTAAAAACCAGGATGGACTTTTATTTGAAGATGCAGATGAAAAAGAAGGTAAAAAGACATTAGAGCTGGTGAATAAAATGGTTAATGATTTATCAATGCTTAACGAAAGTGGTTTTATGGGATGTCCACCAGAGATCCTTGAAGCTAGTTGGTCGGAAGATATGATTTGGTATGGTCCTGGAGGAATTGGAGCAACCTACACTATTCCAAGATATCAAGAACAGCATCAACTACCCTTTAGAAGCAATCTAAAAGATAAAAAATTTAATGGGCATGTTTGCAGGTTTGCAGAGGGATATTTTGCTTGTTTCTTTGGATGGCCCAACTTAACGAATACACCTATAGGTGGTTTTTTAGGATTACCAGGAGGACAAATTCCAGCTGATATGCAGGTGGTAGATGTTTATTATAGACAAGGCGAAAAATTATCTGAAAACTGGGTATTTATTGACATTCCTTATTGGTTAAAACAACAGGGCCTTGATATTTTAGAACGCACACAAAAGATATTGAATCCATAATTTGATAATATAATTACCCATCTAGGGTCTTAAATCTTGATAGATTTTGACCTTGATGTGTTTATTAGGGGAAGATTCCATAATGTTATGATCTTCCCCTAAATAAGTTAGCTTTTTATTAGTTGAGTTTTAAAAAGGTTTTTTATTGTTTTTGGTTAGATACATATCAATTCTATTAATTGCTTCACAAATGTTATCCATTGATGTTGCATAGGAAAGACGAAGGTGATTTTGTCCGTATTTTCCAAAAGAAGCTCCATCTATAGTTGCTACTCCTGCCTTTTCTAATAGTTCAGAGGCCAGGACAGAACTAGATATTCCAGTACCGTTAACGTTTGGAAAAGCATAAAAAGCACCCTTTGGTTTATGGCAGCGAAATCCTGATAAAGAATTTAATCCTTTAACAAGCATATTTCTCCTTTTTGCAAACTCCTTGACCATTTCTTCAGTATGACTACTACAATTAAGCAATGCTTCAATTCCAGCCA
>JAGXSK010000120.1 GCA_018333845.1 Clostridia bacterium
TATTGCTAACCCTGACATAGTCAAGTCCATAAAAGAAAAAATAGAGTTAATAGATATTGATGGATTACCAATGGGTGAAAAATCCGTAGAAGAACTTATAACACCAGGAACCTACTGGAATCCCTTTCCCAAGGTCCGTTACACTGAAAGACCAGATGTAGCTGCAGTACACTTATTAGAGGGGCATATAGTTGTTATTGTTGACACATCACCTAGTGTAATGATCTTACCAGTTACATTTTTTCATCACCTCCAGCACGCAGAAGAATACCGGCAGGGGCCATTATTAGGTGCCTTTTTAAAACTTGGAAGATATACTGGAGTGTTTTTATCCATATTTCTCCTGCCTTTATGGTTATTATTTTCTCTCAACCCAGCTTTACTGCCAGAGAACCTTAAGTTTATAGGGCCTGAAGAAATCGGCAATGTACCCTTGTTTGCACAAGCTTTATTTGCAGAATTAGGTATTAATCTCATGCGCATTGCTGCCATTCACACACCATCTGCGTTGGCAACAGCCCTTGGGTTGATTGCTGCTGTTCTTATTGGGGACATTGCCATAACCATTGGCTTGTTTTCACCGGAGATTATACTATATGCTGCTATAGCTGCAGTAGGTATATTTTCAACACCAAGTTTCGAGTTAGGGCTTGCCAATACAATAGTGAGAATCTTTATACTTATTGCAACAGGACTGTTCCTACTGCCTGGGTTTTTGGGAGCAGCACTAATGGCCTTTGTTTTTATCGCATTAACCAAAAGTTTTGGCGTACCTTACATGTGGCCTTTAATACCCCTAAACCTAAAGGCCTTATATGCAGTGATCTTCAGAAGTCCTGTACCTTTACATAATACAAGGCTTAGCATAATCAAACCTCAGGACAGGGACAGGCAAGAGCCATCTCCTGCATTGAAGCCAAAATCCAAAAAAGACAGAAATGAATAATAAAGGCTTTTCAGGACTTTAATGGAAACCCAAGTATATTTGGGTTTCTTGATAAAAAACCGCAAAGCATTGATATTACGTAGTAGATTCTTGATTTTCCAAAAAACCTAGTACAAATTAGTTTTGATATATCCTTGTAATTTATTGTTTATCATATTTAAATATAGTATAATTATAACATGGATATTTACAAAGGCGATGATTTCATGTTTGTAAAAATAATTAAGATTAAAAAATACCAATATATAAAATTAGTTGAGTCTTACTGGGAGGACGGAACATCTAAACACAGGGTTTTATATAACTTTGGACGATGTGACTTAATAAAAAATGATCAAATGTTTATCAATATGGTCAAAAAACTTTGTGAAATAGTTGAAATACCTTTAGTCGAGCAAAAGTCTCCACTGCCTGATTGCTCTGATGCTGCAATGCTTAACTATGGATACTTAGGTTATAAAAAGCTCTGGGAAGATATGGGTATTGCTAACTGCATGAGAAGCATCCAGGAAAAATCTAAAATAACATTTTCTTTAGCAGATACTGCATTTTTAATGGCACTTCAGCACTTGCTTAAACCTGAAAGTAAACACTTCATCTATAACAACCAGAGTAATTATTATGGGCTTAAAGAGATAGAGCTGCAGCATTTATACCGCTGCCTGGATCAGCTGGTTGACCAAAAAGAATTCATAGAACAATCGTTATTTGAGCAAAACTACATCCATATAAATCAAAGAGTAGATGTAGTGTTTTATGATGTTACAACCTTTGCCTTTGAAAGTGTTATAGCTGATGTGTTAAAAGATTTTGGCTTAGATGCTAAGTGCAAAGAAGTTCAAGTAGTTATGGGACTCCTTATTGACAGCAATGGATTACCTATAGGTTATGAACTTTTTCCAGGCAATACATTTGATGGCAAAACCTTAGTCAAATCTCTCCAAAATGTTAAAAAGCGTTTTGGTATCAATCGAGTTATCATTGTTGCTGACAGAGGTATTAACAGCAAAGGCAATCTTAACTTAATAAAAGAAGCTGGATATGGCTACATTGTGACAAGCAAAATAAAATCCATGAAAAAAAGTATACAAAAGCAGATACTAGACCCTAGCGGCTATATGACATTAGCAGAAGATATTATTTACAAACCCATTGATTATCAAAATTGTTTTACCGACGAGAATAAGCAGAAACATGTCTTAGAAGAAAAGCTCATAGTCGCCTATTCCATAAAACGAGCTCAAAGGGACCAAAAAGACCGGCAGTGGTTAATTGAAAAAGCCCATAAAATACTGCAACAGCCAGGTACTATCAAAGCAGCTAGTAAAAGGGGTGGGAAGAAATATCTGCTAGATACTTCCCCAAAAGATTCAATCTGGGTCTTAGATGAAGAAAAGATTAAAGAAGACAGTATGTTTGATGGTTATTACGGGATCCAAACTAGTGAAAAACAAATGGCAGCTGCAGATATCCTGGATGCTTGCCATACCCTATGGAAAATTGAAGAGAGTTTTAGGATAATGAAAAGCACTCTAGAAGTAAGGCCTGTCTTTCACTGGACCCCTGGAAGAATTCATGGCCATTTTCTAATTTGTTTCCTTTCCTTCCTCATGGAACGTAAAATGGAGTTGCTTTTAAGTGATCAAGGTAAAGACTCTTCTCCTGAAAAAATCAGAGAAGCATTGAACTCCATGCAATTGGCTTCAGTTACCTTAAACAATGAAAGCGTATATATTAAAACAAAGAATGAGCCACTTGGTACGGAGATTTTTAGAAAACTTGGTCTTAAAAGGCCTAAAAATATTAGTCAGGAACAGGACCTTAAGGATTGCTTCAACATTAAGAAAAAGAAATCCTGGGGACAACCTTCGCTTTTTTGAAATATTTCTGTAGTTATATCAATGCTTTGCGGACATAAAGTGTCAAAGTCAGGTTATACTAAAAAAAGCATTTGTATAACCAAAAGGAGGAGCTATGACAATTCGGATAGGTATACCGCAATCACTGTTTTATTATTACTACTATCCATTGTGGTCAACATATTTTAAGGAAACAGGTTGCCATGTGGTAGTATCAAATAACACCAACAAGAATATAGCCACAAGGGGTGTACAATTAACTGTTGATGAAGCTTGCTTTCCAGTGAAAATATATTTTGGACATACAGAAAATCTGCTGTCAAGGGTTGATTATATTTTTTGTCCAAGGATAGTCAGTATTGAACCAAAAGAGTACATCTGTCCTAAATTTATGGGGTTGCCAGACATGGTAAAGGCAGCTTTTAACCATAAAGTTAAATGGTTGACTCCCACCATTGCCTTGAAAAAAAACTGTCAACAGGAGCATAAAACAGCTTTTATAGCCATGGCCAGGGAATTAAAGATTGATTCCAAACTTGCTCATCATGCATGGGATAAAGCAGTCAAAGCACAGTTAAATTATGAAAAATTCTTATTAAAGGAGCTAACCCCAAATGATGCTCTGGAAGTTTTTTCAGGCAGCAAGACAGAAAAAAAATTATCAAATAGGGATGCTCCAAGTATAGCAGTTCTTGGTCATGGGTATAATCTCTATGACCCACATCTAAACATGAATCTCATTAAAAAGCTAAGGGACCATGGTTTTAATATACTTACACCTGAGATGGTAGATAAGGAAATAATTAATCAGCAGAGCAGCAAGCTGCGTAAAAGGATATTCTGGACTCTGGGCAAGAAAATAATTGGCTCCCTTTATGATTTTTCCGAAAATAACAGGATACAAGGCATTATCTATGTAGCATCCTTTGGTTGTGGTCCAGATTCTCTTATAGGTCATCTGGCTGAGGGCTATATCAGGAAAAATAATATCCCCTTTATGCTCCTGACCTTAGATGAACATACAGGGGAGGCTGGTGTGAATACGCGATTGGAAGCCTTTTTAGATATGCTAAGGAGGAGAGAGGCGGTATGAAGGTAACCTTTCCCCATATGGGGCATTTTCATATTACAGGTAAAACCATATTTGAAGGATTTGGTTTAGATGTGGTTGTGCCACCACCATGCACAAAAAAGACTCTGAACATTGGTACCAAGTACTCCCCTGAATCAGCATGTCTTCCATTGAAAATAAACCTTGGAAACTACATTGAAGCCATCGAATTAGGAGCCGACACAATCATCATGGGTGGGGGAGTTGGTCCCTGTAGATTTGGATATTATGCTGAAATTCAAAGAGAGATTTTGGAGGATTTAGGCTACAATCTGGAAATGGTGGTGCTGGAACCACCGGATGTTCATCTAGGTGAGGTCTGGGATAAGGTAAAATACCTGATGCGTTCCACATGGACCCAGTCTTTAAAAAGCATCCATCTAGCATGGCATAAAACCTATGCCATTGACCAACTGGAAATGGAACTTCATAGGCTTCGTCCACGGGAAATTAATTTCGGGGATGCTGATAATATTTTCAAGCATTTTTTAATTGAAATTGAATCGTGCAGTACTAAAAATCAGGTTAAGAAAACTGCCGATTATTATAAAGGGGAGCTTTCCGGTATACCTCTATACAAGGGTAAACCTGTTATCAAAGTAGCCATTGTAGGAGAGATATACACAGTTCTTGAACCCTTTGTAAATTTTGATATGGAAAAGATACTAGGAAGATTGGGCGTTGAGGTCTATAGGCCCTTGTTTCTAAGCCAGTGGATTAATGACCACCTTTTTGGAGGATTGCTGCCCATTAAAGGTTCAAAGAAAGCAAAGAAACTAGCCTCGCCCTATTTAAACTATTTTGTAGGTGGACATGGCAGGGAGACAGTAGGTCATGCAGTAGAATTAAAGGACAAGGTAGATGGTGTCATTCAAATTGCACCCTTAACCTGTATGCCTGAAATTGTTGCTCAAACCCTATTATTTAAAGTTAGTGAAGATTTTGGGCTGCCTATTATGACCATTTACGTTGATGAGCAAACTGGTAAGGCAGGTTTAACAACTAGATTAGAGGCCTTTACTGACATGATATATAGAAATAAGTTTTTAGGTAAAAAGGAGGAAATTGTTACATGCATGGGTATTTAGGTATAGATGTTGGCTCTGTAAGTACTAACATAGTTATTATTGACGATTATGATGAGGTTAAACATAAACTATATATAAGAACCCAGGGCCAACCTATTAAAGCTGTACAGAAGGGACTGCAGAAGGTACAAGAAGAAATTAGCGAGGATTTGACCATAATGGGTGTTGGCACAACAGGTAGTGCTAGAAATTTAACTGCCCTTATGGTTGGAGCTGATGTGGTGAAAAACGAGATTACAGCACATGCTGTTGCAGCCTCAACCCTGGTACCTGATGCAAAAACAGTAATTGAAATTGGAGGACAGGATTCCAAAATCATAATTTTACGCAATGGGGTTGTTGCAGATTTTGCAATGAATACAGTCTGTGCGGCAGGAACAGGTTCTTTTTTGGACCAGCAGGCTTCTCGACTTGAACTGCCCATAGAGGAATTTGGAAAGATGGCTTTACGCAGCAAAAATCCTGTTAGGATAGCCGGTCGTTGTTCTGTATTTTCTGAATCTGATATGATACACAAACAGCAAATGGGTCATTCTCTTGAGGATATAGTAGCAGGTCTTTGTGAGGCATTAGTACGCAACTATTTGAACAATGTGGGCAAAGGAAAAAACATTCAACCCCAGATAGTGTTTCAAGGCGGGGTGGCTGCCAACCATGGTATGATAGATGCCTTTAAAAGGGAGCTTAATTGTGAGGTAGTTGTGCCTGAATACCATGATGTTATGGGTGCCATAGGCAGTGCTTTATTAGCTAAAGAAAGAACCAGGGGTCTTAACACCAAGTTCAAGGGCTTTAAATCAGCAATGGCTCATTACCAGACCAGCAGCTTTGAATGTAATAGCTGTGCTAATAGCTGTGAGGTTATACAAATACTTGAAGGAGATGAGGTCCTGGCAAGATGGGGTGATAGGTGCGGTAAGTGGGAAAACGGCAGTATGAAAAGGGAACAAATTAGCTAATTAGCTAATCGAGAAGAATTATTATTGACACTGCTGGTAGCGTGTGATAACATTGTTCGCAAAGCAATTGCCCACTTTCTGGCATTTGAAAAGCATTTATTAAGAAACAGTTGTGGGTTAATATCCACAACTGTTTCTTAATAATATAATAGGCATGTATGAGGAGTGAGTTAATTGAAGCTTCATGGTACTTCTAGGGTTAATTCTCAAGGAATTTTAGAAATAGGTGGCTGCAATGCAGTGGCACTAATAGAAAAACATGGTTCCCCCCTTTGGGTAATGGATGAGGAACTTTTAAGAAATACATGTCAAAGATTGGTTAAGGCCTTTTTAGAAAAAGGGAACTCTCAGGTTTTATATGCAAGTAAGGCCTTTTTAACAACTGCCATGTGTAAAATAGTCAGTGAGGAAGGGTTGGGCCTTGATGTGGTATCAGGGGGAGAGTTGTATACTGCACTTAAAGCTGGGTTTCCTGTGGAAAAAATTTTCTTCCATGGCAATAATAAAGGCTTTGAAGAAATAGAGCTAGCTCTAAACCATGGCATTGGACGCATAGTTGTGGATAACTTTTATGAACTACAGATTATAAATGGTATTGCAAGGAAATTAAATCTTAAACAGGCCATCCTTTTAAGGGTTACACCAGGTATTGAAGCCCATACCCATGAATATATTAAAACTGGTCAAATAGATTCTAAATTTGGTTTTACATTAGCTAATGGACAATCCCTGGAGGGGGTAAAAGCCGCTCTAGAACTGCCTTATTTAGATTTAAAGGGTATTCATTGCCATATAGGCTCACAAATATTTGAAATGGATTCCTATGGACATGCAGCCCATGTGATGATTGAGTTCATGAAGGATATAAAAAAAGAAACAGGATATGTTGTTGAAGAACTGAATCTAGGTGGTGGATTGGGAATCTACTATTTTGAAGGTGACGAGCCCTCCAGCATTGAAAACTATTCAGATACAGTCATGTCAGCTATAAGGGACAAATGCCGGGATTTTTGTCTGCCGATTCCCAAGATATTTATTGAACCAGGCAGATCCATTGCAGGACCTGCAGGTACAACCTTATACAAGGTGGGCTCAATAAAGGATATACCAGGCATACGAAAGTATGTGGCAGTTGATGGAGGTATGAATGAAAATCTTCGTCCGGCCCTTTATGAATCAAAATATAATGTATATGTTGCTAACAAGATGAATGGTCCCAGGACTGATAAAGTTACCATTGCAGGCAAATGCTGTGAATCAGGTGATATCCTTGCATGGAATGTCAATGTGCCAGAGTTAAAGCCTGGTGATATACTGGCCATGCCTGCAACAGGTGCCTATGGATATTCCATGTCCGGCAATTATAATAGGATACCAAGACAAGCAGTGGTACTTGTTTATAAAGGCACATCAGAAGAGATAGTAAAAAGAGAAACCTATGAGGATCTTATTAGAAATGACATAATACCTGAAAGGTTAAAATAAG
>JAGXSK010000121.1 GCA_018333845.1 Clostridia bacterium
CCTCTCCAGTTTGTGTCTTTTTAGACCATTCAAAGGACTTGGAAACATGTGTAAAAGCCATTAACTTGGGTTTTAGTGCTGTTATGATCGACGGCTCCCATTTAAGTTTGGAGGAAAACATAGCAATCACTAATATGGTTTCTAAAATAGCCAAGGCCGCCGGTGTCTCCGTAGAAGCAGAGCTTGGGGCCCTTGCCGGCATTGAGGATGGAGAAGAGGTAAAGGCTGCAAAAATGACAAATCCAGAGCATGTTAAGACATTCTTGGAGGAGACAGATATTGATGCATTAGCTGTATCCATTGGCAATGCCCATGGCCTGTATAAGGGTGAACCGCATTTAAACTTTGAGCTTCTGCAAACAATAGCAGAAACTGCAAGGGTACCCCTGGTTTTACATGGAGGCACAGGTTTGACTGACCGGCAGTTTGCAAGGGGTGTGGAATTGGGAATTAAGAAAATAAACATTGGCACAGAGGTCAAGAAAACATTTATAGAAACCTTTATAAAAACTCATGAGGAGAATCCCGAAGCATATGACCTTGTGGGCGTTCCACAGGCATGCAGGAATTCAGTTAAAGATATGGTTAAGGCTAATCTGGAGTTTTTTGCCAGAGGGTGGCAAAGCCTAATATCCTAAATAATTGAGGAAAAATGAAATAAGACCATAAGCCTTTTACTCCAAGAGCCCATGGTCTTTTTTGTTTATGGTCAAACAAATATGGTTTAGGTAATACAACCCCATCAGCATTAATTTAACCTGCAATGGCAAATAGCTGTTTAGGCTTTTCCTTTAAGAGCCTCCAGAATCTTTTCAGGTGTTGCCGGGAGACTTGTAATCCTTACACCAACTGCATTGTAAATGGCGTTAATTATTGCCGGAGCAGTGGGTATCATGCAGGGTTCCCCTACTCCCTTGGCCCCATAAGGCCCAGTTGGTTCAGGTGCTTCTACAATAAGTGGTTCTATGTCAGGCACATCTGCAAAGGTGGGTATTAAATACTTGGAAAAGCTAGGATTTTTTATTTTTCCCTTATTAAGCTCCACCTCTTCAAGGAGAGCCATACCCATACCCTGGCATACGCCACCTGCGATTTGACCTTCAACATTAACAGGATTGATGGCCTTGCCAACATCATTGGCAGCTATTACTTTAATTACCTCTACCATTCCCGTTAGAGTATCTACCTCTACTTCAACTATCTGAACTGCAAAGGCATAGGGCCAATAGGGAGCACCCTGTCCCGTTTCCAGATCAACCCTGGTGCTGTGGGCCGTAAAGGTACCTTCACCTACAATTCTTAAACCCTCCAGCTTGGCATTAAAAGCCAGGTCCTTAATGCTTATTTTCTTATCTGGAACACCCCTTGGATAAATAAAGCCTTTTTCTCCCACAAGGCCGTGGAGGGTATTCACCCCGAGCTCCACACGGGCCCGATCATAAAGTATTTCCTTGGCTTCCCTTGCTGCCTTGCGAACAGCGTTCCCTGAGGTATAGGTCTGACGGGTGGCAGCTGATGTTCCTGCATCAGGCGTGGCATCAGTATCCTCTGTTATGACAGTAATATCTGCCACATTTATGCCAAGCTCTTCTGCAGCTATTTGCGCCATGACTGTACTTGAACCCTGTCCGCAATCTGACGCTCCTATGCGTACAATGGCTGTTCCATCTTCATTAACCTCTACAAAAGCACTGGATGTATCAGCAAATCCATTACCGTAGCCCAGGCCATAGAAGATGCTTGCCATACCCACGCCGCGCTTTTTAGCCATTGCCACCACCTCCCATTAGTTCTTCAAGATTCCAGCCAGCTGCAGCTGCTGTTGCCTTCATGCACTCCTTCAAGCCTACACTTGCATCAAGTGTCTGCCCAGTTGCAGTCTGGCTGCCCTCCTCCATGGCATTTATCCAGCGTATTGTAAAGGGATGGATGCCAAGTTTTTCTGCTATCCTGTCCATCTGGGATTCATGGGCAAGGGGTGGCTGTGCTGCACCAAAGCCCCTCATGGCCCCTGCAAAGGGGTTGTTGGTATATACTGCATAGGAGTCAACCTTTACATTGGGTATAATGTATGGACCTGTAGCATGGATTGCGGCCTTTCTCAATATATTAGGGGCCCAGGAAGCATATGCCCCTGTATCTCCTATGATTTTTGCCTCAAGGGCAGTAAGCCTGCCTTGTGGATCTGCCCCTGTCTTGTAGTACATCTTGATGGGGTGTCTTTTTGAGTGAAGCTTAAAGGATTCTGTTCTATCAGACACTATTTTTACAGGTCTGCCTGTCTTGGCGGCCAGAAGAGCCGCCCTTATCTGTAAGGTCATATCTTCCCTGCCGCCAAAGGCTCCACCTACTGCTGTATTTACTACCTTTATTTTATGGACAGGCATGTTTAGAGCACGGGCAATCTCATATCTATCCCAATGGATATACTGGGTTGCAATATGGACAACCAGGTGTCCCCTGCTGTCTAGATAGGCTAGACAGCTTTCAGGCTGCAAAAAAGCATGGTCAACCATTTGTGTTGTATAGACATCTTCTACTATAACTGCAGACCTTGCAAAGGCCTCCTGAACATTACCTTTTCTAATTTTCAGATGATAGATAATATTCCCCTTATCATGTATCCTGGGGGCATCCTCTTTCATGGCTTCTTCAGGATCAAAAACCCCTGGAAGCTCTTCATATTCAACTTTAATTTTATTGATGGCCTCTTCTGCTATGTCCATACTCTCAGCAGCTACCAGGGCCACCACATCATTTATTGAACGTATCCTTTCAAAGGATAAAACAGGCATATCTGCACATAAAACACCCTGTCCATTTAGGCCAGGCACATCCTTGCCTGTTAAAACAGCCTTTACGCCAGGAATATTCTGTGCATCACTAGTGTTAATATTTATTATCCGGGCATGTGCCACATCTAATTGGAGCAGCCTTCCATACAGCATGCTGCACATTTCTAGATCTGCAGGATACTGGGCCTTTCCAATAACCTTGCTTACAGCATCTACTTTAATGGTGTTTTGGCCTATTATCCTTTCTTTAACCACACCTACTCACCCCTTTGAGACGCTTTTTGTACTGCCTTCATGATCTTATCATATCCTGTGCATCTGCATAGGTTTCCTGCTAAATGCCTTTTAATTTCCTGTTTGGTAGGATTGGGATACTTACGGAGTAAATCTACTGCCGAAATGACCATGCCTGGCGTGCAGTAACCGCACTGTACTGCCCCTTCCTCCAGGAATGCCTGCTGTACAGGGTGCAGTTCCCTTTCAGAACCTATTCCTTCTATTGTAATAATTTCTTTCCCCTGGCTCTGTATGGCCATAACAAGACAGGAATTTACTATCTTGCCATCCATGAGCACAGTGCAGGCACCACATTCTCCTTCACCACAGCCTTCTTTGGTTCCTGTAAGTCTAAGCCTTTCTCTTAAAAGATCTATTAATCTTGTATGATTTTCAACTTCCACAGAATATTCCCTATTGTTAATCTTCACGCTAATCAACGGCATCTCAGCACCTCCAATTTAAGGGTCAGGCTTGACAAATTGACATTTTCAACTTTTCATATTCATCCTTCACAATGTTATAGTCCATTCTTGTTAAAATCTTGGTTATTCCTGAGGGTGTTATTCCAAATAACTCACTGAGTTCTTTAATGCTAATATCTGTTATCTCCTTGCTGAGCAAAATAATAATTGCCCTCTTTTGCCTTAGTTCTTTTGTTAACCTGCCAGTCCTATATTCCTGCAAACTAACCCC
>JAGXSK010000122.1 GCA_018333845.1 Clostridia bacterium
CCTATGAGCAGACCCATAATTACAGGTTCACCCCAAAAACCAAATTTTCTTCTAATTTCCTCTGGATTTACCTTAATCTCGTGAATTTTTGTTTTCATTAAAATCCATTTTACTATTACTGCAAAGGGTGCACACATTATGGGAGCCGCACATGTACTTGTTACTCCTTCATAACCATAATATTCCTGCAAGGATGGAGCTAACCAGTCAGCAACAAATAGTATTATAAGGTTCATGAACATTGCTGCTATGATTCCTAGCCAGAAATTTCCTGTGGCAACTTGCACAACAATGGCCCAAAAAACAAATTGATAATAGTTCCATATGTCTGTAGGTTGAAAAGTATCGGTATATTTAGTGAGGAATAATACTAAATTAAAACCAAGCCCTAAAACAAGATAGAGCATGCCCAGGTGATTTGCATATACAATCATGGCTGCCGCAGGCCATCCCACATCAATTGTAGGCAGGTTTATTCCTGTATTGGTAACCATTTCTGAGACAATAGGTGCCAGGGAGCCCATTAATGCTCCTAAAATGATACCAAAAGCAGTTAAACCAATACCCATAAATAACGCTCCGCGAAATGCCTGTTTTACCTCAACTTTTAAAAATAAACTTAATATAAATACAACAGTTGGTACAATTATAGCAGGGCCAAATAAATCCATAATTAATTTAATAGCATCCATTATTTTTTAGCCTCCTGAATTTTTTTTACTTTCTCAAGAAACTCTTTAATAAACTCCTCAGCACCAACTCCAGTAAAAAGTGATAGGCCTATCATAATAGGAATACCCTTTCTGTTTTTTTCTGATGTTTTACCCGTTACTACAATTAGGTCTGCATAATCAATTCCAGTAATTTCTGTAATTTTGGCTGGTGTAATTGTATGTCGTATGTTATTTTCATATAAAATATCTTTTAATTTATCTGTAACTACAGTTGTGGTAAATATTCCACCTCCGCAAGCTACCACAATTTTGATCACAACAGTACCTCCTTGCTTCCGACATCTAGATATTCGCCCATTAACATTAGTAATTTTTCAAGCACCTTTTCTGAACTCAATGTTTTTTTAAAATATTCTAGTGTGTCTTTATCTTGAAAAACTTCAACTAATTTTTTAAGTACCTCTAATTGATCAGCAGGATCAGTAATACCAAACATAAAAACCAGCTCAACCATTATATCCTTATCTGAGTCTTCCATTGCTTTAAATGCTATAGGATTTTTCAGGCTAGCCATTGAGAGGAAGGATTTTTTGCACCCTTCTTTAATATGGGGAATGGCAATTGGTAATGCCATTTCAAGCCCAGTAGGATAATCCTCTTCTCTGTTAAGAACATTACTGATAAACTCTTCTTTGATGCATCCAAGAGCTAATGCCTTCTTTCCTAAAGAACTTATTATTTCACTTTTATTTTTGACACTTAAATTAGTTAGTATTAGCTCCTCATTAGTAAAAAGCTTTCTGGAAATAGTCACGTTATCCCTCCTTTAGTTGCTCTTACACCTTATAGCTTAATACCATCCAAATTCATCCCTAGCTTTTTGCATAAGGTATATGTTATATGGAGGTGTACTTGGAGAAAGCTCACATCCACCCATGAAAACATATCTGTCCTTGCAATACCTTTTCCCCTGTTCTATGGTCTCCCTGCATGCGTTTAACACCTGTTCAGGACTACCCTTTGCTATGATCTGTGGATCAACATTACCTGCAATGATTTGATCAGGAAAATATTTTGCTGCAGTTTCCAGGCTAATTTCATGGCCAAAGCTTATCATTCCTGGGTCACCAAAGGAAACCTGGGCCCATAAGGGAAGGTTTTTGTTGTGATCTCCACATATGTGACAGTAAATATTTTTTACTCCCATTTCCAGTACTTTACTATGAAGTTCTTTTAAATATGGAAATGCAAATTCCTCAAAATGAATTGGCGATATTAGTTTATTACTTTCAGTGGGAGCAGCTGACCTTGCTATTACTCTACCCTTACCAAAAGTATCCACAAAATATTGAACCACTTGTAGAATATGGTCTGTCATGAGTCTAATAGCTTTGTGGACAATTTCTGGATATTGAATTAACCAGATCATAAAATTATCAACACCGCAAAGATTCGCTGCATGAGTAAAAGGGCTTCCACATATAAATGCTATTTGAACATCATGCTTTTCCTGAAGTTTTGCAAATTCCATCTGCATTGGAACACTTCCAGCAGTTTTTACTTCCGGCAATACTAGTCTTTCTATATCCTCTGGCTTTTGAACAGGTCTTTTTGCTATTGATGGCCCTGAACTATAACGATCAGTGGGATATTTCACCTCTCCTCCGAATTCAAATGCCCCATAGGAAACAAATGTATAAAAAGGTGTTCCATCAGACTCATACTGTTGGGCAGTCCAAAGCTGAGCCTCAAAACTTCGTTTAGGATCCTCATAAATATCTGCAACTGGATAACCCACATTTTTTGCACAAAAACCATAGCCTCGATGAATAAAACCTATTCGGTCTGTTGGCTGCCTTTTGTATAACGCATCCATTCGTTCCTTGGAAGTCATTTGCACAACTCTTTTTGTCATAATATTGCCCCCATTCACACACTTTTCGTTATATCTTTGTAGGATCAATTGCATATTTAATTGCTTTTAAGTCCTTAACCCATGTAAATGCGTCAACTAAATTACATAAAGATATAGTTTCTTTTACAAATTCCCTGCCATCCACCAGCCTGGTAGATAAGAGTTTTAAAGAGCGTCTAAAGTCATTTGGTGTTTGGTGAAATACTCCCAATAGATTTAATTCATCATAATGAAGTTGAACAGTATCTACAGTAATAGTTGTGCCTCCCTTGCATCCTCCAAAGAAAGTCACAATTCCACCCTTGCGAACAATCTTTAAAGCTTCTTCCCATGCCTCTGTTTTACCAACAGCTTCTATTACAACATCTGCACCCCTGCTATCTTCAGTTAAACTCCTGGCTTTTTTAACCTGTTCCTCAATTGTTCTGTATTTCGCTATATCTATTATTTCCTTAGCACCAAACTTTTTAGCTAGCTCTAACCTTTCTTCACCTTTACCCATTTGAATAACATCTGCTCCTTGGAGAAATGACAGACGAGTAATCATCAGACCTAAAGGTCCAGAGCCTATTACAACAACTGTATCTCCCTGTTTAACCTTGGTCAATCGAACTGCATGTACTGCTGTACCAAGTGGTTCGGCTAATGCAGCTTCATGATATGATAAATGGTCTGGTATTTCCAAAAGGTTTAATTCCACTAATCTTTGAGGAACAACGATATATTCAGCATAAGCTCCATTTAATATAAGTAAATCATCACAAAGATTTTGTTGATTGTTTTTACAAAAATAACACTTTTGACAGGGTGCGGCATTACAGCATGCTACCCTCATTCCAGGTTTAAATCGCTTCACACCATCTCCAACTTCCACGATTTCACCGCTAAATTCATGCCCAAAGGTAGATGGAATAGTTTTAATAATTGCAGGATGACCTCTCTGATAAGTCTTAATATCAGTACCACATGTTAGTGCTGCTCGTACTTTAACCAAGACTTCTCCAGCTTTTGGTTTGGGAATCTCTATAGTTTCAAAGCGTACATCCCCTGGGCCATAAAACATTGCAGCATTCATCTTCTCCAAAATAATCCCTCCCATATCTGTCAGATATTCTTCTAATCTAAGAGAGATTTCTTGTTTTCTCCCTTTTTTCAGCTTCTTCTAATATTGTTTTTGTTGATCTTGTTCCCATTCTGGTTGAACCTGCTTCATAAAAAGCCAAGAAATCATTTAAAGTACGTATACCACCAGCAGCTTTTATTTCAATTTCTGGAGGACAATGCTTGCGCATTAATCTTACATCATCAAGTTTTGCCCCTGTAGGAGCATAGCCTGTGGAGGTTTTTACAAAATCAACCTTTAGTTCAGAACATATTTCACAGCACTTGATTATTTCCTCATCAGTCAAATAAGCATTTTCAAAGATTACTTTAATGATGGCATTTCTTTTATGCACGGCTTCAGTTATGACTTTAATTTCTGCTTTAACATAATCCCAATGGCCTGAACGTGCCTTGCCAATTGGAATTACTAGGTCTATCTCTACTGCACCATGATCCATGGCCATTTCAGTTTCATACAGCTTGGTTTCAATAGTGCTATTGCCATGGGGAAATCCAACAACAGTACATATTAAGACCTCTGTATTTTTTAGCAATTCTCTGCATTTTTTAACATCTAATGGCCTTACACATACAGCTTTAACATTTACTTCTTTAGCAACGTTACACTCTTGGACAATTTCATCATCCGTCATCTCTGGTCTTAATAATGAATGATCTATCATTTTAGCTATTTCAGATTTTGTTAAATACATAAGATTTTTCACGCTAACAGCTCCTAATATTATGATTGTTTTGTTTCAAAATTAATGATTAGCTTGATAATATATCTACCTCTTACATAGATAGCCGGAATGTTGTTACTGGTATATGATATTCTTGTCCTTAACATTACCGGCATTCCCTTGTCAACTTTTAATAGTTTAGCATCTTCATCTTCAAGGGCTACTGCACTAATAGTATCAATAGATCTGGAAAACTGAACTCCATATTCTTTTTGCAGCATATAATATGTGGATTGCTCTATGCCCTTTTCCTTAAAAAGGCTTAAATTTAATCCAGGAAATAATTTTAATGGAGCATACCAGTTTTCTACACCAACTGGTTTACCATCTACTATTCGAACTCTTTTCATAGCAGCTAATTTTTCGTTCTGTCCAAGCTGCAAATACTGGGCTATGGTTTTAGACACAGGCATTATGAAAAAATCTAATATTTTGGATTCTATTGTCATCTTGCGTTTCAGTATGTCATTGGTAAAACTCCCCAAACCATTTAACGTCTCCTCAAGTTTAGGTAAAGATACAACAGTTCCCTTTGCACGCCTTCTTTCCAGAATACCTTCATATACTAGATCTGAAATTGCTCTTCTTACAGTAGCCCTGCTTACTCCATATTTCTCCTGTAGTTGGTGCTCAGTCAAAATTTTGTCACCAGGCTTTAACTCCCCACTTTCAATTTGACTTCTTATGTGTTGAGCAATTTGGTAATACAAAGGAATGGGGCTATTCTTGTTAAGATCTCTCTCGTATTCTAGATACCTATTATTATCATCCACCATATTCACCTCAATACTAAAAAATAAACTTTATCACTAGCATACCTTTAATATTGGTTATTTGTAAATACTTCTGGATTTGCCAGGAATCTTATTTTCCCGCTACCAGTTATGTAGCTATAAATTTCTTCCACAGCAATCCGAGCTCCAATTTCTGCTGCTTGTATTGAGGCTCCACCTAAATGGGTGGTTGCAGTAACGTTATCCAGTTGGTATATAGGGCTTAGATGAGGTGGTGGCTCTGACTCAAAGACATCCAAAGCAGCTCCAGCTATTCTTTTTTCCTTTAAAGCTTTGTATAAAGCGTCATGGTCAATAAGCTCTCCCCTGGCAGTATTAATTAAGTATGCTGTTTTTTTCATTAAACCAATCTCTTCTTCACCTATCATCCCCTTTGTTTTTTCATTGTAGCGACAATGCAGCGAAACAACATCTGACCTTCTCATGAGCTCATCAAACTCTACTTTGTTACAGCCAGCCCTTTCTATAACAAATGCATCAGTATATGGGTCATATACAAGTATTTGAGACCCAAAGCCTTTTAATATGGCTGCAACTTTTTGCCCGATGGCTCCAAATCCAATAATTCCCACAACAGAACTGTTTAATTCTAAGCCTACTCTATCTAACACATATAAATCACCTCGCCATTTTTTCTCTTTAAAAAGGGAGCTATGAGAACGTGCTATGCTCCTGGTCTCAGCTAAGATTAGCCCGATTGTAAACTCTGCTACAGCTCCAGAGTTTCTGCCAGGCGCATAAAAGACAGGAATACCCCTCTTAGTACATGCTTTAATATTTATATTTACTGGGCCTCCCCTGGCAGCTGCTATAGCCTTTAGTCTGGTTGCGCTATCAATTACTCGCTTAGTAATACAAGCAGTATGTGTAAGTATTATTTCAGCATCTTTCACCAAGGGGATAAGGTCTTCGTCAGGACCACAGTACTCGCGCACCTCATTATTTTGTTCCACTGGTTTCACTGGCCATTCATCTGTTCTGCATGTGTACTCAAACTCAATACCTGTACCAGCGAATACCTTTTCTAACTCTTTTATGAGCAAATCATTTGTAATAAATAAATCTCCCAATATAAGTGCTTTCAATCCTTAATTCCCTCCAATTTCATTTTTAGATAGGCAACTCATAGCCAGCCTTAAATTTATATATTGCTCTAGATCCCTTTATAGGGATCCCAGTATTAGATATAGTAACACGAAATCTAACTAGTACTGGCACTCCTTCATCCATATTCAGCAGATCAGCTTCCCTTTTTTCTAATGATGCAACTGTTACTTCATCAATAGCTTTTTCTGATTTTAATCCAAATTTCTCCTGCATAACCTTAAATGAGGATTGACCTTCTCCTTTACTCTCGAACATCTCCCTGGTTACGCCTGGATAAAACTTGGCAGGCATATATGAAAACTCTAAAGCCATTGGTTCATCATCTGCTAACATAAGTCTTTCCATTATAATAACTTCATCATTATCATCTAACTGCAGCCTCTCCTTTACAGATGGCCACACAAGTCTTGTTTCAAAGGTTAATATATTTACACCAGGTTCTTTGCCCATTTTTTTTGCTTCCCTGGTAAAACTATGGTTACCCTTAATAGTGCCTAGTAATTTTGATTTAGAAACTCTAGCTAAATCCTTGTTATCTGGAACTCTTTCTATTATCCCCTCATAGATAAGTTCGGAAATTGCTCTAGAAACCTCAATATCACTGACCTTAAAACTAACAGCTAATTCTGCTGCGTTTGGAAGAATGTCTCCAGGCTTGTATATCTCATCTGCTATTTGCTTCTGGAGATTAAGAGCAACTTTATTCATAAAAAACATCCCCCTGTTCTTATTGTACTTTCGTAATATTGTACGTACATTAATACATTTATTATAGCATTGTATGGTTGTATTTTGTCAAGTCTAAATTATGTGAATTTTTTAATAAGCAATTAAATACCAAGGCCCTCTAATAAGATGAAAACCTTGGAATTTTTTTGTGTATATTTACTTTGGCAAATCTTTGATTAAGCTTTCAGTCCGAAGCTGAATCATAAGGTTTATTCCACCAGCCAGCACCTTCCCCTTGGTTTCTGACAGAAGTTGGCTATTTTTTGTAATATGTTTTATTTCAAAAAAACTAGGACTATAGTTAATATCTTTGTCACTTTACACTAAATATAATGAAAAATTTGTGTTAGTTTTTACAAAGGTTATAAGCATTTATTTAAAGAATTTCCAATTATATAACTATCAGCTTGGAGGTTAATATGATAAGAATTACTTTAATTATTAACAAGCAGAGATATGCATTATCCATAAATCCCAAATGGACACTCCTTTATGTTCTGAGAGAATTATTAAGCCTTACTGGAAGCAAAAATGGATGTGGGACAGGTGACTGTGGAGCCTGCAAGGTTTTAATTGAGGGAGAAGCAGTAAATTCCTGTTCCATATTGGCGAAAAATCTAGACAACAAGAATATATTTACAATTGAGGGGTTAAACAGTAATGGCTCATTAAACATAGTACAGAAATCTTTCATTGATGCAGGGGCTGTCCAATGTGGCTTTTGCACACCTGGTATGATTATTACTACCATGGGGTTGTTAAATAAAAATAACAACCCTTCTGAAGAAGAAATAGTTGAAGCACTAGATAATAACATCTGCAGATGTACAGGATACATAAAGATTATTCAAGCAGTAAAACTTTCTGTAGCAAGGTTAATGGAGGAGAAAAATGGATTATAAATATGTCGGAAAACCCATTCCCATAAGAGATGCATTACTAAAGGTTACAGGCAAAAACATTTATACAGGTGATATGAAATTTCCAGATATGCTTCATTGTAAGATGCTATTTAGTCCTGTTCCCCACGCAAGAATCAAAAATATAGATACTAGGGATGCTGAAAAACTTCCTGGTGTCAGAGCTGTAGCAACTCATCTAAATAGTCCTCAAGTGTATTTTAATAGCGCTCAAAGATTTGTGGATCATATTATACCAGAAGATGAATTGCTATTTAGTCCTATTGTAAGATATGTAGGTGACAGGGTAGCTGCAGTT
>JAGXSK010000123.1 GCA_018333845.1 Clostridia bacterium
AGTTTGAAGAGACAAAAAAATATATTAGAAAAACAACAACCAGTGAACCTGAAATTGGCATTATCCTGGGCTCAGGTCTTGGTGTCTTGGCTGAAGAAATACAAAATCCGACTTTACTTCCATATAATGAAATACCCCACTTTCCTGTAACCACTGTGGAAGGTCATAAGGGCCAATTGGTAATAGGAGAGCTTGAGGGTAAAAATGTTGTGGTGATGCAGGGAAGGTTCCATTACTATGAAGGCTACACCATGGAAGAGGTTGTTTATCCTGTAAGGGTTATGGGACAACTTGGCATTAAAAATCTTATTATTACTAATGCTGCTGGAGGAGTGAATTTAGATTTTCAGTCAGGAGATTTAATGCTCATTAAGGACCATATAAATCTTCTGGGAACTAATCCTTTGATTGGGCCAAATATCCAACAGCTAGGAGACAGGTTTCCAGACATGTCAGAGGCCTATAACCCAGGTTTGAGAAAACTTGCAGCATTAACAGCAAAGGATTTGACAATCCACGTGCAAAAGGGTGTCTATGCAGCAGTTACGGGACCAAGTTATGAGACACCTGCTGAGATCCGTTACCTGAGGATAATTGGAGCAGATGCTGTAGGCATGTCAACAGTACCAGAGGTAATTGCAGCCAATCATATGGGTATCAAGGTTCTTGGAATTTCATGTATTACCAATATGGCTGCTGGTGTATTGCCTGAAAAGCTTAGCCATGATGAGGTTGTTGAAACGGCTAACAGGGTCAAGGATACTTTCATAAAACTTGTCAAGGAAGTCGTCAGGAGGTTGTAGTGTGAGGGCCTATGATATAATTTTAAAGAAGAGAAATGGACATGGGTTGACTAGAAAGGACATTAATTATTTAATAGATGGCTTTGTAAAGGGGAATATACCAGACTACCAAATGGCTGCATGGTCAATGGCAGTTTATTTTCAAGGATTATCTGAAGAAGAAACAAAATATCTTACAGAGTCCATGATTAACTCTGGGGATACGATTAACCTTTCCTCAATACCTGGCTGCAAGGTGGATAAGCACAGTACAGGAGGTGTAGCTGATACAACTACGCTTATCCTTGTACCTCTAGTTGCCGCTGCAGGTGTGCCAGTAGTGAAAATGTCAGGTAGAGGCCTTGGTCATACTGGAGGAACAATTGATAAGCTTGAGGCAATTCCAGGCTTTAATGTGGAGCTGGATATTGATACTATCCTAAAACTAGCCATGAAATCTGGAGCTGTAATAGCAGGGCAAACCGGCAATCTTGTTCCTGCAGATAAAAAACTCTACTCTTTAAGAGATGTTACTGCTACTGTTGACATAATATCCCTGATAGCAAGCAGTGTAATGTCCAAAAAAATTGCTGCTGGTGCAGATAAGATTCTACTTGATGTAAAGACAGGTAAGGGTGCCTTTATGAAAACCAAGGAGCAGGCTCTAGAGCTGGCAAGAACTATGGTAAAGATTGGTGTCGGTATGAAAAGGGAAACTGTTGCCTTAATTACCAATATGGATCAACCCCTTGGCAGGGCTCTTGGCAACGCACTGGAGGTTAAGGAGGCAATTTTGACACTTAGAGGAGATTTGAAGGGAGATTTATATGACCTGTCAATAGAGTTGGCCTCTGAAATGCTTTTAATGGCAAAAACTGTTCGAGATAAAATAGAGGCTAGGACCTTATTAAAAGACCTTATAGAAAAGGGCAGGGCAGTTGATAAGTTTGCCGAGATTATAGAAAACCAGGGAGGAAACCCAGGAGTGGTAGAGGATCTGTCCTTGCTGCCTCACGCCCCAACCACTACACCAGTATTAGCATCAATGGATGGATATATCTGGGAGCTAGATGCTGAGAAGTTAGGCAGGGCTGCCATGGTTTTAGGTGCAGGCAGAGAATACAAGGAGCAGAAAATTCTCCTGGAGGTAGGTGTAACTTTAAATAAGAGGATAGGAGATGCAGTAACCATAGGTGAGTGCATTGCAAATATCCATTCAATGAATTTCCACAACCTTGATGCCGCCCTTGGATTAATAACTGAAGCAGTGAGAATAGAGACTGAAAAACCCAAAGAGTACCCCCTTGTCTTTGGAAGAATAGCAGATTAATTTATTGTCATAAAAACCTATTAACTAAAATAAATTGGAATTAAGGAATTTACAGGACAAAGAGTTAATAGGGGGAGATTATCATGTATTGGAACAAAGGGCCCACAGTTCTTTTGTTTGCCTTATTACTTGTGTTATTATTTTGTTTGCCAGCAGGAGCAGAGGTGGATATTAAATCTGAAGCAGCCATCTTAATGGATGCAGCTACTGGTGATGTGCTTTTTGAGCTGGATAGCGAAAAAAAGTGGTACCCTGCTAGTATGACAAAGCTAATGACCCTTGTAGTGGTCCTAGATTTAATCGAAAAAGGTCAGCTTTCTCTAGAAGAGAAGATAATAACAAGTGAGAATGCTGCAAGCTATGGAGGAGCCCAGTTGTATTTGGAGGTTGGGGAGGAATTTACTTTAGATGACATGCTTAAAGCAATCATCCTTGGTTCAGCTAATGATGCCAGTGTAGCTGTAGCAGAGCATGTTGCTGGCAGCGAAGAGGCTTTTGTTGATATTATGAATGAAATGGCCAAAGAAATTGGATGCAAAAATACCCATTTTGTAAACTCTCATGGCTTGCACCATGAAGACCACTACACCACAGCAAAGGATATGGCCTTAATAGCCCAGTACAGCCTAAGATATCCAAAAACTTTAGAGTATACATCAATGCAGTATTATGAGTTCCGTGAGGACCCTCCAACTGCTAGATATAGCCTTAATAAGCTGCTCTGGTGGTATCCAGGAGCAGACGGATTTAAGACAGGAACTACCTCAGCGGCAAAAAGAAATCTGGTAGCTACAGCTACTAGAGATGGTTTAAGATTAATATCTGTAGTAATGGGTGTTGACGAGGCAAATGGCCATTTTAGAGAGAGCATGAAATTATTAAATTATGGATTTTCAAAATATACCTTCAAACAATTTTATGCTCCAAATACTGTTTTTGGTCAGGCAAGGGTTGGTAAGGGTGCTGAAGATTTTGTTGACCTTATAACAACTGATAACGTTGGTGTTACAATTCTTAAAGGCCAAGATGAGGGATATGCTACAAAAATAACTATGAAGCCTTACTTGCCTGCGCCAGTTGCAAAGGGTACAATAGCCGGCGAGTTGGTTATCGTAAAAGATGGCAAAGAAGTAAAAAAATATAATTTAGTAACTGCTAAAGAGGTACAAAAAGGTTCTTTTATGAAAATGCTGTCAAAAGTATTTAAAAGTGTATTCAGCCTAGCAGCTTAAAGGGGAAAATCCCCTTTCTTTTTTCAGTTAGTGATTATTTCGACATTATTTCTGTAAATATTATGCAGGAAGGATGTAAAAGATGGTAGAATAACTTTGTAGATTGGAACATAAGGGGGAAATAGTTTGCTTACTAAAACAGAGGTTTTGGATGAAAGTTTATTTGTTGAAATAGCAGGAGAATTGGATTTAAAGATTGCGGACAAGCTTCGTACAGAGTTGGATAGACTAATTGATGAAAATCCAGGAAAGGAGTTAATCTTGGATTTTTCCAATGTTAATTTTATAGATAGCTCAGGCCTGGGCGTTTTACTTGGCAGATACAAAAAAGTTTATTCAACTGGAAATAAAATCTACATAAAGGATGTACAACCCCAGGTAAAGCGTGTCTTGGAATTATCTGGTATTACCAGGCTAATCAATGTTACAGACCTGTATAGGGGCGTGGGAGGGGTTAACAATGACTAAAAAGAGTGATAAAGTTTTAAATCTGTTGAGAATGGAATTCTTAAGCCTTCAGGAGAACGTAGGCCTGGCCAGAGTAGCTGTAGCATCCTTTGCAGCTCAAGATGA
>JAGXSK010000124.1 GCA_018333845.1 Clostridia bacterium
AGGGGAGTAAATGTTTTCCCATCGCAAATAGAGCATGTTTTGTTGGAAATTGGTGAAACTGAGCCCCATTACCTTTTGGTTGTAGACAGGGTTGGAAACCTGGATGTATTAGAGGTACAGGTTGAGGTTTCAGAAAAAATGTTTTCTGATGAGGTAAGGCAGCTTGAAGTATTGAGCAAAAGAATTAGAAATGAAATTGAGAGTGTCCTTGGCGTTTCGGTAACAGTCAAGCTGGTAGAGCCAAAAAAAATAGCCAGAAGTGAGGGAAAGGCAAAAAGGGTTATAGATAAGAGGAAAATATAAGGAGGGGGATATTGATGGTTGTTAAACAATTATCTGTTTTTCTTGAGAATACGCCTGGTCGCTTAAGGGCTGTAACATCAGTTTTGGCAGAGAACAACGTAAATATTAGAGCCTTGACGCTTGCAGACACATCAGATTTTGGAGTGCTAAGGTTAATTGTGGATAAACCAGAGCTGGCAGTAATAATTCTCAAGGAAAAGAACTTTACTGTCAAGCTGGCAGATGTAATAGCAGTAGAGATGGATGATACTCCTGGCGGCCTTGATAATGTTTTAGAAGTTTTGGATACAAGAGAAGTGAACATAGAGTATATGTATGCCTTTATGGGTGCCAAACCCAAAAAAGCCCTGGTTATTTTTAGAGTTGATAAACTTGAGGAGGCTGTGGAAAGCCTAAAAGCAAAGGGAATACGTCTAATAGTTACCGAGGAAGAGGCAGCAGATTTGATATATTACTGTTGGGATTAGGTATGATTTTCAGTAATATCTTAAATAATATTGTGATTTAATAAATCTTTAGGTTAGGAGATGGGGTGAATGTATTTAGCATTCACCCCATCTCCATACTGTGGAGGGTGTATTGTAGGATTAATAATAGTTTAACTTAGAAGATATGGAGCAGGCATATCATAAAATTGTCCTTTGTCTAGAGGAAATTCTTACATTTTAAACTGGGTAATTTCATGGTTTTGTGGATGCCCAGAATAAATAAAAATCTTGTTAATTATGGCATATAGTATTACTGCAGAGATAACACCATTGATTGGAGCTACTCCAGGGCTGAAGTTTGCAATTAAAGCAGCCAGAACATATGCAGTAATTCCAACAAAATTAAATTTTTTAAACTTTACTTCTGATAATTTTGGATACCTGCCTTTATGATTGATAAAAAAGTCTGCCATTATAACGCCGCCAATAGGAGGGATGACAGTACCTAGTAGTATTATGAAAGGGATTAATAATTCATACATTCCTAGAATAGCAAGGAGTGTACCAAGGGCAGCCCCGCCTATTGAAAAATAACGCCTTTTGTCGGAACGAAATAAATTACAACCAGCTACAGAAAAGTTATAAATTGTATTGCCTTGAGTAGTCCAAACATTTAGAAGCAGCATGATGATAGCAGGCAGCCATAGCCCTTGTATAGCTAAAACTCTAACTATATCAGGCTCCTGATACACGTATCCGCCATAAGCACCTGCAAAGATCATCAATCCATTGCCCAAGAAAAATGCAAATAAGCTGGCCCATACTGCAATGGATGCACTATTTGCAAATCTACTCCAGTTAGTGGCCTGGGTACCTCCACTAACAAATGTGCCAAACACTATTGTTAAGGCAGTTCCAAAAGTCATTGTTTCAATTGGTACTATTTTAGCTAAACCTGCGAATCCTCCCACGTCCCTGGTAGCAATGATAAAGCTCCATATAATTAAAATTAACATCATGGGGACAGCTACTGCAGCAAGGATCTCCAGACCCTTAAACCCCTTATATGCCGTCCAACAGAAAAAGAAACCAAAGAAAATCATCAAAGGAATTGAAAAACTATCACTAAAGCCAACTAATTCAGTAAACATAAATGCAATCATTGCGGTACCCCAGGCATACCAACCAATTTGAGTAAGCCCAAAAACTAAATCAGGCCACTTACTACCAAAATCTCCAAAACAAAATCTACACATTAAAACTGTATTAAGCCTACTTTTGAAGGCAATATATCCTAGGATAGCAACATAGATGCCTAATAAAAGGTTTCCTAATAGCATCACAAAAATTAAATCCGGCCAAAATTTATATGATATTCCTAAGGAACCACCTGCCCACATGGTAGAAGTGAAAAAAGTAAACCCCAGCAAAACAACTGATAAGGACCACAAACCTTTTCTTGCAGAGTCAGGAACTTCTCCTAATGGAAAATCCTCTTTATCCTGAATGTCCTTTGAGTTTAATGTATTGCAAGTATCTTCACTCACAAAAAAACCCCCCGTTTTTATAAATTTATACTTAAAAAACCAGAAAAGCCCTAACAGTTGAGAAATTCCCTTTGAATAATAGAAATAAAGTTTTCAATAACGTTTTCTGCAATCAGTTTTCCTTTTTTTGCAGAGCTTGAACGAGCAGTATAAAGAGAACCTGAGGCAGGCACCAAGTTAGAAGGAACAGGATAGCATTGATAACGGGGAACTTTCTCTATTCTATCATCAGGGGCAAGTGCTTTTTGAACTAAATCAGGTGCAAAGTACATCATTAATGAAGTTTCCGTAATGGCAGCATGTTCTAAATCCCAGCCAGCAAATGGTACTTCATCAAATATTTCAGGCATAATCTCCTCGGATATATTATCCCACCAGCTAATAAGCAAGACCTTAGGGAATGTTTTTTGCTGATTTCTAAGGACTAGATCCATAGCCTCAGCTAGAAATGCTTGATTTTCATAATGGCTGTTCATAATTATTATTTTTTGCCATCCATCAGCCAGGAATTCTACCAATAAGTCCTGAATCAAGTTTATCAATGTTCTCCCATTTAAATCTATAGTTCCAGGAAACAAGGGACCACCACCACTGGTAGGATTAGATTTATAACCGTATTGGATTGCAGGAGCAACAAGACCATCAATTTTTTCTGCAAGTAATTTTGCAAAATTACTTGCTATGATTTAAAACGAAAACCACCTGCTATGCAGGTGGTTCCAAAGAGCTTTAGCTTTGAGAAGAAAAGTAGA
>JAGXSK010000125.1 GCA_018333845.1 Clostridia bacterium
GTAAAGCACTCGTTGGGGTGGTTGGATAACAGGAGTTCCACGGCGATTCTGCGAGCGGTAATAGCCCTGATGGTATCAGTCCTGACCACCATTCCCTCCTCCATCCTTGTTACACAGGATGGCACTAGTTTATTGTGGTTGTTAGTTCCATTTACCATCTCTACCAGACAAACTCTACAGGAGGCGGTTTTATTGTATAGCTGCAGATCGTGCAAATCCAGGTGACAAAGGGTAGGTATCTTGACCCCGACCTCATGGGCTGCTTCTAACACAGTGATGCCTTCAGGCACTGTGATATGCTGGTCGTTAATTTGCACCTTGACCTGCTTTCTAGCTTCTTGTTTTTCTTGATTGCCTGACATTGTCTCACCTCACTCTTTTCTTAAGAAGTTACACTTTACTGCTTTTAGCTTCATGGCTTCCTTTACACTGGGGATGCCCTGCATCCTGCACCAGTTGAACATATTCATGCCAAAAGTGCTTCATGGTGCTGATAATTGGGTTAGGTGCAGTTTGACACAGGCCGCACAGAGAGGCCTCCTTGACCATGTAGGCCAGCTGCTTGATGGCATCCAGATCTGCCATGGTTCCCTTTCCTTTTGTGATTTTATCCAACATCTCAAAAAGGCGCTTTGTGCCTATCCGCCCTGGAACACATTTGCCGCAGGCTTCATTCATGGTAAACTCCAGATAAAATTTGGCTATATGCACCATGTTGTCATCCTCATCCATGACAATCATCCCACCAGAGCCCATCATAGAGCCCTTTTCCAATAGAACATCGTACTCAATGGGGGTATCTAAATCCTTTTCTGTTATCACGCCCCCGGAAGGGCCGCCTGTTTGCACCGCTTTAAATTTTTTACCATGGGGAATGCCACCGCCAATATCGTAAATTACTTCTCGCATGGTTAGCCCCATGGGTACCTCTACTAGTCCCACATTGTTAATCTTGCCGGCCAAAGCAAAAACCTTGGTTCCCTTGCTCCGCTCTGTACCCATGGAGGCAAACCACTGGGCTCCTTTAGTCAAAATAGCTGGGATATTGGCAAAGGTCTCCACGTTGTTGACACAGGTGGGATGTCCCCAGTAGCCCTCTTGAGCCGGATAGGGCGGCTTGTTGCTGGGCTCTCCTCGTTTACCTTCACAGGAATTAATCAGGGCTGTTTCCTCTCCGCACACAAAGGCCCCCGCTCCCAGCTTGATGTCAATATCAAAGCTAAAATCTGTACCGAACAGGTTTTTCCCCAGCATGCCCTGCTCTCTAGCTTGAATAAGGGCAATATTTAAGCGTTGAATGGCCAAGGGGTATTCGGCTCTGATGTAAATCAAGCCCTTACTGGCGCCGATAGCGTAGGCACCAATGGCCATGGCTTCCAACACGCTGTGGGGATCACCCTCCAGGATGCTGCGATCCATAAAGGCACCTGGGTCGCCCTCGTCAGCGTTGCAGATGATATATTTCACCTGGCCTTCCTGGGCCCTGGTAATTTCCCATTTTAAGCCGGTGGGAAAGCCACCGCCGCCCCGACCCCGCAAGCCGGATGCTTTCACTTCCTCTATCACCTGATCTCTGGTCATCTTGGTCAAGGCTTGCCCCAAGGCCTCATAGCCGCCTACTGCTATATATTCATAGATGTCTTCTGGGTTTATTAAACCGCAGTTGCGCAAGGCTACCCGCATCTGCTTTTTATAGAAGTTCATCTCCTCCTGCAGGTGAACAAGCTGTTTAGTGTAGGGGTCCTGGTAAAGCAGCCGCTCCACGTGGTTGCCCTTGACTATGTGTTCGTCAACTATCTCCTTGGCATCCTTTGGTCCCACTCGCACATAAAACACATTGTCTGGCTCCACCTTTACGATAGGTCCTTGCTCACAAAAGCCAAAACAGCCAGTCTTTACTACACTGACCTGATCTGCTTGCCCCCTGGCCTTGATGACAATCTTCAGGTTCTTGATCACCTTTTCACTATCACTGGCTACACAGCCTGTGCCTGCACATACCAAGAGGTTCATCCGCTCTTTAGGAGAGACACCCTCTTTAACCACCTCCACATGCTGGCGCAAAATTACTTTGCCCAAGGACTGCTGCTTGATACTGTTTAATTCGGCTAAGCTGCTAATCAATGCTACTCCTCCTTCCTTCGATAGGTATTCACCACATCGGCTACCTGGTCTTCTGTTAGTCTTCCATGAACCTTGTCATTTACTGTCACCACAGGCGCCAGTCCACAGGCGCCGATGCAGCGGACATCTCTCAGTGTGAAGCACCCATCCTCCGAGGTTTCATCGGCGTTGATGCCGATATTCTCTTTAAATTTATCCAGGATTTTGTCCGCACCTCTCACAAAACAGGCTGTTCCCATACAGACGCTGACAGTATGCTTCCCTCTTGGCTTGGTAGTAAAGTAGGAGTAAAAGCTTACCACGCCAAATACCTCTGCTCCGGGAATTCCCAGCTTGCGGGCAATATATAGCTGCAGTTCCCGGGGGAGAAAGCCAAAAATATCCTGGGCCTTATGCAGAATTTCTATCAGTGAGCCCTTGGTAGTCCCCATGTTATCTATAAAGGCGTCCAGCTGATGAAATTTATCCTCTGGCAGATCTTCACTAATAGGTCTAGTCACACTTATTTCTTGTGGTTTGGTCACTTTGCTCACAATCCCTTCTGTATATACTATTCACTTTATATACTATTCACTTTTTTATACTATCATTGTTTCCAGTGCCGGTATTACCTGTAGTCACCCAGTGCATGCCCATGGAAATACCAGATGGTTTTGCAAGTATTGCTAGTGCAGGTATATCTTCAGGCTTTACATCTAAAACTATTTAAAAAAGACAGCCTATAAAAAACATAAGCCATCTTTATAATTTTTGTTTTGTTAAATTCTTGCATGGTGCTTTTAAACTATAACTACAGGCTTAATCATGTCTCTGGGCTTATCTCTCATCATAAGAAGCGCTTGTTCAACACTTTCAAATCCATTTAACACATGAGTAACCATTCTTTCAGGGTCTATTCTATCAGCCTGTACAAGGGCAATCATTTTCTCCATTCTAACACGACCACCGGGAGTAAGGCCTCCTCTAATTGTCTTATGAGCCATTCCAAGACCCCATTCTAGACGGGGAATGGGCAGGATTTCACCTTCTCCAAAGTAATTTACGTTTCCAATATTTCCGCCTGGAGCAGTGATTTTTACTGCATCTGAAAGGATATCAGTTCCCCCACCAGCAATAATAGTTGCTTCAACCCCTTTGTTTTTGGTTAACTCCATAACCTGCTCTACGATAGGACCTTCTTTATAATCTATTATATCAGTTGCCCCGTAGTATTTGGCTGCCTCAATAGTCACAGGTCTATTTCCCACTACGATAATTCTTCCTGCACCACGCAGTTTAGCACCAGCAACACTCATTAAGCCAACTGGTCCAATGCCTAAAACTGCTACAGTGTCACCCATTTGAATATCAGCTAATTCTGCACCATGAACACCGGTAGTCATCATGTCTGTCATCATTAAGGCAGCTTCATATGAAATTCCATCGGGAAGTAACGCCAGGTTCATATCTGCATGATTTACATGGAAATATTCCCCAAAAACGCCATCTTTTATATTAGTAAATTGATAACCTGCAAGCATTCCGCCACTGTGTGGATGGAGGTTTTTCTGAATCTCCATGGTATTCCAGTCTGGTGTAATTGCAGGTACAATAACCTTGTCGCCAGGTTTAAAATCTCTTACATCTTTACCAATTTCAACAATTTCTCCAACAGCTTCATGGCCAAGGATTACATTGTATCTTTCACCAACGCCGCCTTCCCAAACAGTATGAACATCTGAGGTGCATGGTGCTAAAGCCAGCGGTGTTATAATTGCATCTAATGGACCGCATTGGGGCCTTTGTTTTTCTATCCATCCAGCCTCTCCAATTCTCTTCATTGCAAAACCCTTCATAACCAGCGATTCCTTTTTCATTGCTACTACATTCATGTAAATACCTCCTATCTTGTATAATATGTTTAGCAAACCTAAACTTTTAAATTTTTTTATGCTTGCTGTATAAGGGTTTAAAGTTTTCCTTGTGCTTTACTATAGTGTTGATTTTCATATCTACCTCTTTTGATTGGTGTTTTTTACTTAGGATAAGATTCCTGTCAACAGCTGGTTTAGTCAATGGGTTAGTCATTTTAATTACCTCCTTTAGATTTCTTTTTGTGAAACATTTAACTATGAAACATTTAACTAGTTGTGAAATATTTAACTAGCAAAAACCATGCCAGAAAAGATTTCTTTGATAGGTTTAGTTTTAATTGAGTTGATTATAAAATCAATCAGAAAAAGTACAATAAATTGAACATAACGTTCAAAAAAATGGACGCTATGTCTTTGTTGTTGATTGAGCAGCTGCATGCCGAAAGATTGCTCAAATTATTCGAACTTATGCGCACCAGGGAATTTGGCGATTTTTTAATTTTTATTATTGCATTTATGCCTTTTGGCATGGGACTTGCTAATTAATAGGTTGACAACTCTATTTGGAGCCGTCTGTCGTGGACCAATGAGTTTGTTAGTACTTTACTTATATAAGGGGATTATGCCCCCTATTTTTTTTTGCCAATTTCATTTAAACAATAAACAAAAATTTGCTTTTCCATGGAACTTTTAACATGATACAGCGTCTAATATTAAAGAGGTTTTTCTTGCCTGCATCAATGAACTTACCTATAATATTAGATGTGAAAGGTAAAACCTGAGTGAACTAGATATATAGTAATACAGGCAGGAAGAGGATAAAAAATGACTTTACAAAGGGAAGCCTCGACGGGAACAAAAATTGCTAAAGCTGCCGGTATTGTTTTACTAATGAACCTTCTAAGCCGGGTGCTGGGTTTTGTGCGAGATGCAGTAATTGCAAGGGAGTTTGGTGCTAGTGGGGCTACAGATGCTTACCTGGTCGCTTACACCCTGCCCTATGCTTTACAGGCTGTACTAGGCATGGCTTTTATATCTGTAATAGTGCCAATTATTACAGCATATCTTGTAAAGGATGATAGAACTGAGGCCTGGAGGGCTATGAGCATAATCTTTAACTGGACAGTAGTTATTCTCATGGGTATAACAATCCTTGGGATGGTGCTTGCCCCCTGGTTAATTAAATTATTAGCTCCTGGATTTGCCAGGGAAACATTTGACTTGACAGTTAGCCTTACAAGAATTATTTTTCCTTCTATTGTATTTATGGGGGCTGGCATGCTTGCAACGGGTGTTCTTAATGCAAATGGGGTCTTTGGTGTCCCTGCCTTTGCTCCAGCTTTTGCAAATATAATAGTTATATTATCTGTGCTAATTTTTGCGGGACAGTACATGGTCCATGGACTGGCAGCAGGAACCCTGGTTGCTTTTATGGGTTTTTTGATTATACAGCTTCCTTATTTGCAGAAAATAGGATTTGAGTGGAAGTGGGACTGGGATAAAGCTCACCCAGCAGTAAAAAAAGCAGGGGCCACAATTTTCCCCATAACCCTGGCAATAGCAATTAATCAAATATACCTTGCTGTCAACAGAATTTTTGCATCTGGTTTAGAACCAGGCAGCATTACTGCTCTTGATTTTGCTTACAGGTTAATGACCCTGCCCCTGGGCATATTTGTTGCTGCAATAGCTACAGCCATATTTCCAGCCTTTTCCCGGTATGCTGCAAACAATGATAAAGAAGGGCTAGCAAAATCACTGATGACGGGAATGGCATTAGTATCTCTTATAGCTATTCCATCTGCTGCAGGCTTGATGGTTATTCGGGAACCTTTAATTCAAGTTGTCTTTGAAAGAGGGGCCTTTGATGCTTATGCTACTGAAAGAACAGCTGCTGCCTTGTGGTATTTTTCCATGGGACTCTGGGCAGTTGGTGCCAATACAGTAGTTACAAGAGCTTATTATGCGCTAAATATGGTCAGGGTTCCCTTGATATTGGGACTATTTTGTGCCATGCTAAACGTATTATTTAGTATAGCCTTGATGCCAATCTTTGGACATGGAGGTCTTGCACTAGCTAACTCTTTGTCTGCTATTGTTAATATCATCCTCCTGCTGGCTGTTTTTCGCAGGTATTTATCCAGTCTGGATGCCGTCCAGCTGATGATACCCCTGGTAAAGGCACTTGCTGCTGCAGCCGCAATGGCTGTTGTCTTAACAGCTGCAATGCCCTACGCAAGAGAAGTTTTAAATATTACTGGCTTTTTTGGTCTGGTAATAGAGCTTTCCATAATGGTTGGGGTGGGATGCTTGATTTATACAGCCATGCTATTTGTCCTTAAAACAAAGGAGTTAGCTTTGATTAAAAGAATGCTCAAGAGGGCATAAATACAATGTTAAGTTTAAAACTACAAGAAGGAATGAGAAAAAATTTGTAGAATCTTAGAAGGAAGTGATATTATGCTTGGTATTAAAGAGATACAAAAAATAATTCCCCATGGTTATCCCTTTTTGCTTGTGGATAGAATTATAGAACTGGAAGAGGGCAAGAAGGCTGTGGGTATTAAAAACGTTTCTGTAAATGAGGCTTATTTTCAGGGACATTTTCCAGGTCACCCTGTAATGCCGGGTGTGTTAATAATAGAGGCTTTAGCACAGGTGGGAGCTGTTGCTGTCCTGAAACTGCCACAATATGCTGGCAAAATAGCATTTTTTGCAGGTATAGACAAGGTTCGTTTTAGAAAACAGGTGGTGCCTGGTGACCAATTGCGGCTGGAAGTGGAACTTGTGAAAATCAAGGGCCCTGTTGGCAAAGGTGTTGGAAAAGCCTTTGTGGGAGAAGAACTAGCTGCCGAGGGAGAACTAACCTTTATGATTGGTTCTTAAGGCAGACAATCTAATTAGGGCTAGTGCATATGGATATTTTCTTGTTACAAATGCAGAAAGTGTACAAACTCTTTAACAAATTCTTTAAAATATGATTGAAAAAATTAACAATTTTTAGTACACTATTAGTATTGCATTAGTATTGCGTTAGCAGCATAGTGGGGGAGGAAGAAGGAATGTATCAGGTGATTTTGCCTGTTGTTATAGCTTTTTTGGTGGCATTTATCTCAACACCAATTGTACTTAGACTGGCTAAAAAATGGGGTGCCATGGATGCACCATGTGATAGAAAGGTACACACATTTGCAATGCCAAGGATGGGCGGGCTGGCAATATATGCAGGCTTCATAGCTGCAGTTCTTGCGACCCAGACCATAGATGCCAAGCTTGCTGGGATTCTCATTGGCTGTACAATAATTGTTTTGCTTGGTATTGCAGATGATATAAAAGGTTTATCTCCAAAGGTCAAGTTGGCTGGTCAAACCCTGGCAGCCCTGGTGGTTGTACTATTTGGGGTTAAGGTTAGTATTCTTACAAATCCATTTGCAGATGTTCTTTTTTTAGAAAACTTCAAGCTGGCAATTCCCTTTACAGTACTGTGGATTGTTGGAGTTACAAATGCTGTGAATTTGATTGATGGCCTGGACGGTTTGGCTGCAGGTACTTCTGGTATTGCTGCAGTTACTATTGGCGTGGTGGCGTTTTTAGAAGGACATTTAGCTGTAGCTGTCCTTGCAATAATTCTCGCTGCTTCTGTTTTTGGATTTTTACCATTTAACTTTAACCCTGCCAAAATATTTATGGGTGATACAGGGTCCATGTTTTTAGGCTTTACTCTTTCAGTTCTGGCAGTGGTTGGATTAACTAAAAGTACAACTGTAATCTCTGTTTTCATACCAGTTGTAATTCTAGGCATTCCCATATTTGATACCATGTATGCTATCACAAGAAGGTTCTTAAATGGAACCCCAATTTTTCAAGCTGACAAGGAACACCTGCACCATCAATTGCTGAACATGGGATTAACACATAAACAAACAGTTCTGGTAATATATGCAGTTAACCTTTGTTTGGGAAGTAGTGCTGTGCTCATGTCCTTAATTGCACCTCCACAGGCAGTTGTTATACTTATTGGATTAACAGTTATAATGCTGCTGGGCATGAATCATCTTAGCTTTGCTGCCTTTTCACGAAGGCAAAAAGCAAAGAATTTTGGGGGTTAAAAGGGGACGGGCCGTTTTTATGTCCATATGTGTCCATATGTGTTAGCTCTGGTTTGTGAATTAAGATTATTAAACCTTTTATACATTGGAGGACAAGCCTGTGAGATTTTTTAAACTTTGGGTTGGAATTGCCATGGTTGCTGCCCTTGTGCTAGGTATTACTTTAGGAAATTTTGTAGTTGCAGGTGGTTTCATGCCTGGATCACCACAAGATCCCCTTGTTAGTGAAAGTTATATAGTCCAGACTGTAGAAGAAAAAACTGCCGCACTAGAATTTCAAATCCTTGAGCTAGAAAAGCAAGTTGCCAGCTTAACCAGTACCGTTGCAGCTCTGGAAACACAGATGGGAAGGACAAGCAGCGGTTCTTCCGCTAGTTCTTCAGCAGCAAGTCAAGCTAGTCAACCCCAACAAACGGGCCAGGCAAGTCAAGCAACCTCAACGAACCAGACGAGCCAATCAAATCAGACAGGAAACACTTCAACTGGTACTTCAAGTACTAATCAAAATAATAACAGTTCAGGCACTACTACAGGCAGTAAAATCAAAAAAGAGATGGAAGTTGTTGCAGCGACTGGTGTAAATGTCCGCAGTGGTCCTAGTACCAGCTTTGCGATTATAGCAAGCCTGGCAAATGGCACCAGGGTTAATGTTGTTTCTGAAACA
>JAGXSK010000126.1 GCA_018333845.1 Clostridia bacterium
ACCTCAGCCACCACCTGAGCTGGAGTCATTTCCAGAAGGGCCTTGCGAACAGCACGATAACCCCCGGCCTCCATGTAATCATTGATATCCCGGGGATCCAGCACACCACAGTTTTTTAGGATGGTACGCTGCTGTTTATTAAAGAAGGGAATATCTTGCGCGTAAGGAATCCCTTCATTGGTGACAGGGTCACGGTAGTACAGTCCTTTCGCCAACCGATTTTCGTCCATAAGGGATTGAACAATTTTTGGCACATCTTCTGCCTTTACCTTGGCGTATAAAATTCCATCGGGCTCAATAACCACCACTGGATCTATTTCACTAAAACCATGACAACCTGGGGTTTTCACAATAGCCTCCAACCCGACCTCACTTAACTCCCTCTCCATAGCAGCAAGAACCCTATCGGCACCAGCTGATTTACAGCAGGTCCCCTGGCTGATTAAAACCGTTTTCATACTCAATTTAATTGCCCCCCTTTGCAGCGGCAGGGAATAAATCTGCCACTTTTTTAGGGGTTAACTGACCATGAACCTCTTGGTTATTAATGGTAATAGCAGGAGCTAAGGCACAGCACCCGATACAAGCTACCGCTTCCAGAGTGTATTCCAAGTCCTGGGAGGTTTCCCCCTCTTTGATCCCCAACTGCCGTTCCAGGGCATCTAAGATTCGCTCAGCTCCCCGAACATGGCATGCGGTTCCCCGGCATACCGCCACATGGTTCCGCCCGATGGGTTTAAACCGGAATTGAGCGTAGAAGGTGGCAGTAGCATAGATTTTGCTTTCCGGCACCCTGACAAACCTGGCTGTTGCCAGCATAGCCTCTTCCGACAAATAACCCAGTTCTTCCTGAATCTGCTGCAGAATGGGGATAATCTCCCGCTCTTTGCCTTGATAGCAATTCAGAATTTCCTGAACCTTCAGTTCGGTATTTTCTTTGCACATATTGTTAACCTCTCCTTTTCGTATAACTAACTAATCTGAATACTCACTACAAGTCCCCAATTTTTAGGCCAAAAATATTTGCGGTTTTGCACTTAATCTGCTGCAGCAGGTTCAGATGCTATACTAGACTAAGTTTTTCAAAATTCTAAACCAGCTTTTTTTGGAAAAAACCTTGGACAAAAAACAAAGAGCCCAACATCAAATGCTCTTAAACAAATGATGTTGGACTTACATTCAACCAGTTAAAGTACCCTTTAAATGTCCTTCCAACAATTATTATTTTATCCAATGGCTCACCGCTATTTATCTCCCCACTTTTCAAAGTTAAAGACAAAGGCGCCAAACCCCTGAATCGATTCAATTATGAAGTTTTAGAGATGATGAAACTATTGGCTTCATTTATTTCTAGTTAATTATAGCCCAATACAGCCAATATTTCAAGACGTTATTTGTCTGTACTAAAGTTCGTGCGCCTGCCCCTACTATTTATTGTCTCCGTAGTGATATTCATATATTGAACTACCATGGCCTGATGCTTTGGGCAGTTTTCATGAAGTTGCATTATTTTAGCAGTATTAACCTTGCTCCCAGGGGGTTAACCTTTATTCCCAATCTGTCAGAACCCTCCATAATCATATGAGATTTATCCGGTTCAAGCAAATCTTTTATTTGACCCTGAACACTATCCAGTAGTTTATACTCGACATAATATTCTCTATCTTTCCTTCTATTAAATATAACAAGCAGGGAATTATTCTCTTTGGTTTGTCCAAACACATCCCTGCCATCCTTGATTTCACGCAAATATCCATATACATCCTGGTTAAAAACCAGTGAATGCCAGGTTCCTGTTTTTAAGCAATCATATTGATTCCTGATACTTATAATTTTTTCATACCATGCAAGGAGTTCTTTGTTTTCACTTCCCCAGGGATAAGTTCTCCTGCAAAAGGGATCTCTATAACCTTTTAGACCTGCTTCGTCCCCATAATAAATGCAGGGCATGCCGGGAAAGGTCATTTGAAACAAAGATGCCAGCTTCATCCTTGCAATACCCGCAACAAGGGCGTCTTGAGGAATTGCATCATTTGACTTCTCTGCATAGTTTAAGGTGTCTTGTGGAGGCATCTCACTTAAAACAGTAAGGGCCCTTGCTGTATCATGGGTGCCTATCAAGTTCATGGCAGAATAGAAGTGATGGATTGGGTAGTTTTCATAAAGGCTCATGAACCTGTCATGAACCTGTTTTGCAGTAATAATCTCCAGTAAATAGTCCAAGATTATATTCCTAAAAGGATAATTTGTAACCGAATCCAGCTCGTTCCCAAATAGATACTCTCTTCTTTCACCGTAGCTTATTTTATTTGAAGCATCCTCCCAAACTTCCCCAATAAGGACAGCTTCAGGGTCAGTGTCCTTGACTGCCTGGCGCAGGAGTCTGATGAATTCATCTGGAAGCTCGTCAGCCACATCCAGGCGCCACCCCGCGGCTCCCATCTTAACCCATTTTTTGCCAACACTATTTTCATCATGTATCATAAAGCTCAGGTAGGATGGATCCAGCTCATTTACATTGGGCAGGCTGTCAATGCCCCACCAGCTTTCATATTCATGGGGATAATTTGTAAATCGATACCAGGAAAAATAAGGGGATGCTGGCGATTGATAGGCACCTGCTTCTGGGTAATTACCTTCCTTGTTAAAATATATACTATCGCTTCCTGTATGGCTAAACACACCATCTAAAATTACCTTGATACCCATCTTGCCTGCTATCTGACACAAAAGTTTAAAAATAGAATTGTCGCCAAACATGGAATCAATTTTATGATAGTTGGCAGTGTCATATTTATGGTTGCTGGGAGCTTCAAAAATTGGATTGAGGTAAAGGACATTTATGCCCAGGTTTCTTAAATATGACAGCTTTTGTATTATACCCAATAAATTTCCGCCAAAAAAGTCCCACCTAATTACTCTTCCTGACTGAACCTCTCTAATGTAAACTGGATCATTGTCCCAGTGGGCATGAATTAGTGCTCCCTTCTTTGGATTTAGAATAGTACCATCCTCCAGCCCATTATAAAACCTATCCACAAATATTTGATACATGATTGCTTCCTTTAACCACTGGGGTGTCTCGTTATTTTCAAGGTGTACAGTAATTTGGAAAGCCAGTGGCCTGTCTTTATAAAGCCTCCCCCACCCTCCTAACATTTCACAATTGTTTCCGTAATAATATACCTGTCCACCTGTATCTAAAACAAAATAGTACCATAATAAACAAGGCTCAGCAGGTGCAGTAATTTCAGCAGCAAAAACAGAGACAGGACCCTCTTCTCCTGCCTTTTGCAATTTAGCTTGAAAGTATTCCTCATTATCCTTAAAGACTTTTAATTCCATGTTTATTTGTTTTATATCAAAAGTCTGTATTTTAAGTTTTACTGTTGAATTGCATGGCAATGCACCAAAAGGCTCTCTGTAAAACAAATCATGGGTGTTGTGATATATTTTTAGATTTTCCATGTAATCACCACTTATTTAATAGTAAAAGGTTTTA
>JAGXSK010000127.1 GCA_018333845.1 Clostridia bacterium
ACGCTCTTTAAAGGTTTCGTAGGAAACAGTCTCTATTAGTAGAATGTTTTATGGACAATACTGGATTTATACGAAAAAATATTTAATATAGAATGTGACAATCGCATGTCCAGTCAGGATGAGTGGAGTGAACGCCATAACAGCTACATGGAGCGGCAGGAGTGAATCACCGGCAATTAGCAAGGATCTTAGGTGTTTCGCCTAATTTAGTATTTAAAGCCTAGGAAGCAAGAGAAGAACCGTCGCTACATGAAAAACCAGCCCTCAGATTTGAAGGCTGGCAGTCAATGTTTGGAAGCAAGAGAACCGTCCCCATGCTTCTTGGGATATGGCAGTGAAAGTGGTTAGGATTCTATATGGTAGACGTGATTGGGAGCAATTATTATAGCTTGGTTTTGGCAAATCCGCACATTCATTTAGAATGAACTGAAAGAGCCTTAACGGAAAGGAAGCAAGAGAACCGTCCCCATGCTTCCGTTTTTTGCTTGAACCTGTAACGGCGGCAAATCAAACAAACCGCATCATGGACGTAGCGGATTCCCTTGACCATATGCCGCTGCGGCATCTACTGTATGATAAAGAGCCGTGGCGGTCAAGGGGTTTGCGCGTTATGCCGGTCGCTAATTATCTGGCATTTTTATTTGCCGGACGACTGCGACAATCTTAGGGCGCTTTGTAAGTCTTGCCACTCAGAGATTACCGCTCGCGAAGGCGGGCGCTGGGTTAGAGACGCTCAGAATAAATCGCTGTGGGTACCCGTGCGGGTCAGCGCAAGAACAAGAACATCGTTCTCAATGCGATAGATAAGCAACCAATCCGGCTGGATATGACATTCCCGATGCCCGGCATAGTTACCAGTCAGTTCATGGTCGCGGTTGCTCTCAGGCAGCGGGATGCCCTGCGCCAGCTTCGCGATGATTTCGTCAAGCAAGGACATCTCCAAGTTGCGTTTTTCCATCAGTTTGTAGTCCTTGCGGAATCTGTTTGTGGGTTTGACAGTATATTTCATGCTTTCAAATCATTAAACAGCTCGTCAAGGTCGGTATAGCCACGTGCGTTCGGATTGCGGGCAATGGTTTCCGCTTCTCTCATTGCCGCGATGGTTTCCGCGTTCGGAACACGAGAAATCTCAAATGGGATTCCTTGGCTGCGTACAGCCTGACGAAGGAACACGGTCATGGCTGTGGTCATATTGAGACCCAAGTCTGAGAAGAGTTCTTCGGCCTGCTTCTTAAGTTGAACATCTATCCGGATGCTGACATTTGTAGTTTCATTCATGGTTTCGCACTCCTTTCATTGCTTAGTATATTCATCATACTGCGTGGCATGTACGGTGTCAATACAAAGTTAAAAAAGGGGAGGGGGTGCGTCTGGTAGTGGCGGTCTAATTCCTTGTATTCAGACATGAATTCAACGGGTGTGGCCCAACGCGTGAAAAAATACCGGTTCAAACGGGGGATTAATCCCTACCACAGCAAGGAGGTGAAGGCGCGATGTCCCTGGATAACTACATGAGGCGGCGCAACTTCTCCTGGGACTCAAGGCAGAAGATGTTTGTGCCAGCGGCGGAGCGGTATTCGGCAAAGCTGCATAGCAATATCCTGCCGCTGCATGGCACATCAAAGGCGGCGCTTGTCATCGCCCAATTCGCGCAGGTTAACGCCGATGCGAAGGAAATTGCCCGACAGGCCGGTTTTTTCTACACCACTTACACTAGAGTTTTGGGCATGAAAAAACCAGCCCTCGTGTTGAGGACTGGCTTATGGGATTAGAGAGGGGTCCCCAGAACCCTCCATATCAAGCATGAAATGGTTATTTATTGCTTATGGCCATCATAGTGGCTTGCATAATAGCTACTGTTTTGTACTCAGATCCATTTTTTACAAGAACTTCTCCAGTGCATACGGTTATGGTTCGACCCGGTTTAACAACATGGCCGACAGCAAGAAAGTCTTTACCTTTAGCGGGCAAGAGAAAATTAACTTTGTATTCAATCGTAAGCACTTCTGCTTCGGGGTCCATTAGTGTCCAGGCTGCGTATCCACATGCGCTATCGACTACAGTTGTCAGAATACCTGCATGGATGTATCCATGTTGCTGGGTCAGTTTTTCGGAGAATGGGAGCTCAATGTGTACCTCCCCAGGTTCTACCTTAACTAACTGTCCCCCGATGGCTTGCATCACACCCTGTTTTTTAAAACTTGCACTAATTCGATTTACAAAGTTTTCATCCTTGGCTCTCAAATGCATTTATGTCACCCCCAACTGTATTCAACCATTCCGCACTCTTTCTGTCCCGCCTGAAACTAAGTTGATTAAATTTTATAAGTTTTCTATCAATTAGTCAAACTAATCAGTGACCTATCCCCTTTTACGGTAGTTATATCTTAATTCCTCTATTTCTCTTCTTTTGATTGAATGTTTCTAGCTATTATAAGCGTTCATTCAACAGTTTTGGCTTTCAGTGTCTTACCTGCCCAGAATGTGGGGTAGTGTATGGCAGGGACTTGGACAGGTTCGCCGGTATTAGGTTCCTGGCCTTATGTGCGGCAAAGTGCCTAAGGTCGAAGGTGCCAAAGCCGTCTATATGCTTCCTTCCTGGCTGATATTAACATAAATTGCTTGAGCGGATATCTATATTTTGATATAATATGCATAGAATGAAATTGGAGGTGCAGATGATGCCAAAGATCAGGCCAAGTTCTGATTTGAGAAATAAGTACAATGAAATTTCTGAGTTCTGCCACAAGTTTTCCGAACCTGTCTACATCACGAAAAACGGCACCGGTGATTTAGCAGTGATGAGCATAGAAGTCTATGAAAGGCTTGTGGGCAAGTTTGAACTGTATAAGCTGCTGGATGAAGGGCTTGACGCAATCAAAGATAATAAAGTCGCATTGGCCGAGGATGTTTTTGAGAAAATCGAACGTGAACTTACGTAATGAAACGTTATAAGGTTCTTCTGTCCCATCCGGCGACAGACGATTTGCAGGCAACCTCGCGTTATATCGCAGAAGAATTAAAAGATCCGGCCACCGCAAAAAAGTTGGTTGCAAAAATTCGTGAGGCCGTGATGAGCCTCTCTGATTTGCCGACCAGGCATGCACTTGTGAGCAATGAGCGCTTTGCTGCGTTGGGCATACGAAAGCTGCCGGTAGAAAATCTTATTGTTTTTTATGTAATTTCAGATAAGGATATGGCAGTGAAAGTGGTTAGGATTCTATACGGCAGGCGTGATTGGGAGCAATTATTATAGCTTGGCTTTGGCAAATCCGCACATTCATTTAGAATGAACTGAAAGAGCCTTTACGGAAAGGAAGCAAGAGAACCGTCCCCATGCTTCACGGCAAGCTGCTTTCCGGCTGCCTTGACGCGCTGAAGCGTCATGACGCTCAGGAAGAAAATATTGAGGTGGCCTGGGTTCCCGGAGCTTTCGAGGTTCCCCTGGTGGCGCAGAAGCTGGCCGGTACAGGCCGCTATGACGCCGTTATCTGCCTGGGCGCCGTTATCCGGGGCGCCACACGCACTTTGAATTTGTTTCCAGCGAAGTAGCCAAAGGAATAGCCAAAGTGTCTCTTGATACAGGCGTTCCCGTAATCTTTGGCGTCATCACCAGCGACAAGCTGGAGCAGGCCATTGAGAGAGCCGGCACAAAAGCGGGGAATAAAGGCTGGGACGTAGCCGTCAGCGCAATTGAAAGATGTTAACTAAGGATGAGTTAGACTATCTACTTAAGATGTTAAACGGGGAGATCATAACAGCAGAGAAGTATCTGGAGGATCTTACTGCCGAAGACAAAGAATTATTAGGTACAAGAGTGAATATGGTCCGGGGGTGGCTTGACGGGATAAAAACGAAAATCCGGAAGGCAATGGAATCTAGATATGCTACTGATGATAGAACGATTGGTGAGCTGTTTTATTATCTTCGAGAAGAGTTAGCAGACATAAAACTCTCTCAATCTCTAATGTTAATAGTCGATGCCCTTCGGGATGTTCTCAAAAAGCTTCCTTTGCTCAGTCAGGAAATGGCGAATCAAATAATGCATTTTTGAATACGATACCGCTGCCATTAAAGCAGAAGTTGTTAATGTGTGCGTAACTTCTTGATTTTTAAAGGTTTGTACTCACTTTTAGGCTGCAGTTTAAGCACTTCCCACCGGAAAGCATCTTCCAGCTCTTTTGGATCAGGCTCCAGCCCGGTTATAAAGTTTCCATTGCTGTCAAAACAACCGTCTGTGGCAACGATATGTAAATGGGGATTGAAATTGAAAAAGTCACCGAACGTTTGTACAGCAACAACTGCCCCGGGTTGATTAACGGTAAATTGTGGTCGATAAAATCATCAGGATTCACAGTGGTCGTTAGAGTTGGATGTGGAAGGGATGCTGAGACAAAGAGAAAAGGTTATTTGTCTGCTTGAAAAGTTAAAAAAACGTTAGGAAACAGTTGAGGCGGACAAGCTTTGTCGGCCTCTTTTTCTTTGGCTGGCAGGAATGAAGTTGGGGTTGTCGTAATGTACATAGGATGGGAAGACGGAGAATGGGATGGAGGCTGAACGTAATGGAATTGGAAAGAATCTGCTTTCACTGTTGCAATTTTTTTATGGAAGTGGGTGTTGAAAATTTAGGCGTTTGCATGGCGGATGAAGCGATTTTACCGTTTGCGGATGAGATTTATGAGAACGAGAATTTTGACTGTTGTTATGAGTTGTACCTGGAAAAAAGATATGACGGTAATCAGGAAGCGTGCGCGCAGTATGAAGAAGTGGAAATTATCGGATGTTATGAAGAAGAAGATGAGGATGAGTTGAGAAATGAATTGATGCACCGGCCAATGGATGATGTTCTGGCGGAATTATCCGGCGCGGACCGCAACAGAATTCATCGAAATGTTAACATTTTATATCCGTATATCTCCTATCGTAACGAAAGTGCTTTTCGGGGATTGCTGGATTTTTACAACGGGCTGCCGGGGGCAGAGGAGCTTGAGGATGTCCATACACGGATACATATTATAGATGCTCTGGAGCGGTGGGGCGGACCGGAAACCGTCGGGGCGCTGGTCAATGAATTAAAGCGTACGCCGTCAAACAATGTGACAAGAAAGCTCTACACTGTGATTCTTAAGACACTTAAGAGATTCCCTGCGGAACTTATTACTGAACCAATTGAGAAACTTCTGGAGGAAAAGAAGTTCAGTTATAAGATAAAGAAAAGAATCGAAGAACTGCTTGAGCCGGAAGACGACGGCTTTTTGCCCAGGTATTTTAAGACATTGGAGTGAAAGCGATGAGTAAACTGCCGGATGACTTTAAACGTGGTTTGGATGATAAAATCAAAAGAGGCTACGGTATTGAGGATGAGCAGGGAGCGGCCGATGCGTGGCTGGAAGCGTGGGAGATGGTAAAAGCAGGCATGGATGAATATGGTATTAAAAATATTGAGGAGTTTGACCGGGAACTCAAAGACATTAGTGTTCTGTGTAACTCTCGACCGACTCACCCTGCGTAGGGTAAACTGACCGCTATTTCAGCGCATTGTCATGCACTACAAAGTGGAACCCCTAAACAAAGAGGGAGGTGGCCGGCTACATCCGTCACCACATGGAACTGGCCGGAGCCAAACACCATGTCTTCACGGATACCGCCGTGGAAGCCATCGCCGTCCTTTCCAGGGTTGGCCACGCCTGGTGAACAACCCCTGGCCACTCATTGCCTTCTCTGCGGCTTCCAGATGAAAAAAGACCGCATAGATGAAGAGATCGTAAGGCTGGCTTCTGTGGAGGCAGGATTGTGATATTTTGAGCCGATTGCTGCAAAAGCGGTCGGCTTTTTCCTTATTTTGTAACTTAAAACAGCGTGACAGTGTGCAAGCCTGTCCTTCCAAGACCTAAAGCAATTTGCAACTTTTGCACAGTCTGACGTTTCTCACACCGATTTAATTTGCAAAGGGAGTGCCGGTTTATTCTGGTAACTTGCTCGCCCTGTCTTTCGTCGATACGCTTATACGCACGGATTTCTCCCTACATAGTTATCCTAGCTATGGGGCGTCTTGGCACTTACACCAACCGGACTTGCACCGGCAAGATAACACGTGCTTATCTGGGCACGCTGACACAAAAATAAGGGCACGAGGATTGATCTCCTCATGCCCTGTTTCATCATCTATTTCTTTCCACCGCTATGAATCACAATACTTCCGCCACCTAACTCTGTGGCATCGTCACCGCTGTCGTTTTTAGAGTGCCTTATTCAATTTTCGCTATATTCATTAGTCGTTTTATCAGTAATGCAGCTTCGGCACGAGTTGCAGGGCTGGCGGATTGCAATTCATTCTTCGTATTTCCTCGAATCAACTGCAGCGAAACAGCTTCTTTCATAACATCTACTGCCCAAGTACCGATTTCTTTTCTATACCAAGCTCCTGTTCCTACATCTGAGTAACTTTTAAGGGCGATTTTGAGAAAGAGCCAAAACAGAATAGCCAACTATAATAAAGACATTAGGAGAGTATAAGCGAAAAATATGAACCAGGCATATTTATAAATTTTCTTGCCTACCTTTCTGTGGAAAGCCAATGTATACCTTTAAAGTCGATCTTAGGTTCAGTTAGTCCTATAGACAGCGGTTTTTGTGTCTCGAACGCCATAAATTCTCTTGAATCATGTAAGGCAAGAATGGTATAATATTGTCATAATAATATCAAAGGATGTGGATCGAGTGAAGCCATATGATGTCGCCGCCCACCCACCGTGTCGGTGCGGGAGCGGTTTTTTATTGCCCGTTTTGACGGAGTCGTGGCATAATGATTGGTGGTAGACATTGTCTATTCTGCCGACAATCATACATAAGGAGAACCACGGAAAATAGCAAGAGGGAAACCATCATGCCTCGCGAGCGCAGGTTTCCCTCTCCAGCAGAGCGTCTAAAGACGCGTCCGTGTCATTATCTTACATGAATTGGGATACCTGTGTAAAGACCTATCTTGAAATGATACTAAATGGCTGCCCCAAAGAGTGGCGCCCAACCGTATGT
>JAGXSK010000128.1 GCA_018333845.1 Clostridia bacterium
TGGTAAACCACGCTCCCCTGGTTGCTACCCTTGGAGTGGGAGTATTAAAATACAGGGGCCATGGAAAAGAAGAACATGCAGCAGTATGTGGAGGTTTTATTGAAGTGAGCAACAACAAGGTTTCCATAATGGCTGATGCTGCTGAATGTGCCTTTGAGATAGACGTGGAACGGGCAAAACGCGCTGAAAATAAGGCCAGGGAAAGGCTCAAGAGAAAAGATGGCATAGACACACTGCGTGCCGAACTGGCCTTGCGCAGGGCCACGGCTCGTCTGCAGGCTGCCAGGTTAGGATAAGACAAGGGGACGGTTCTCTTGTCTTATTTTTCCCTTTTTTATGCTGACTGTTAAAAAAGCAAAATCCTGCCAGGAAGGTGACCAGGGGAATGATAAAGTATATACTACAGTAAAAATAATAAAGGCTAAACCCTATATAGGTTTACTAAGTCTGATAGAATTCTTTCATTACATTTTGTGCCTTGAGCAAAGCGAAAGCAATGGGTATAAAAGTGAAGAAATTTAGAAATTTAGAATATCTGATAAGGTATATTCTGATAAGGTGATAAGGTATATAATAAAATATTAGAGCAGCTAAAAGCAAAATAAGACAGAAACTAACCATAACCAGGGGGACTTCCTCTAACCAGGAGAACCGTCCCCCTGGTTATTTTCTTTTTCTGCCTGTTTTAAAAAGAAAAATCCTGTCAAGAATAATAAAAAGAGCTTATAGGAACAGACAGGAGGAAACAGGAGTAAATGAAAAAGACATTCTTTATTATTATTGGCATAATGTGTATATTAGCAGCAATAAAATATCCAGCTCAATCAAACCACCAGATCCAGGCCATTGATCCCTTTGACACCCTTTACCAGATGGAAGAGCTTAAGTTTAGCGAATTAAAAATAGCAGCCTGGGCGAAAATAAAAGATAAGAACACTTCACAAAACTATATGGAAGATATCTTAGCCTTGTTAGAAAAAGAATATAACCTTAAGTTTCAGAAACAATGGGAAGGAGACAATAATCACCTTACTGTGAAGGCAGCTGCCAGATTAGATATTAATTCCCAGAATGCGTCAGATGTAACAGATAAGCCAGGGCAGCTTCATATCAATTTAGTCTCAGCCCATGATGGAACATATCTGGCTATAAGCCTGGAGGGGCTCATGTTAGAAAACAGGCTTTCCCAGCGCAAAGCGTTAGAAAAAATCTTTGAATATCTTGGAGCCAGGCCTAGCATTAATCAAACTGCTATCTTTTACATGCCAGGATACCTATCAATAGATAACCAGGAAAAAAATGTATATTACCTTTTTGACAGGATCAATGGTATAATAATTGAAGGGATTAAAGAAGAGGCCTTTATCAGCTACAGCGGGTACACTCCCCATTTTAAAGATGGCGTGGAATCAAGGGGTAAAATAATTAATGTAAATATTGCCTCCAGATACCATGATATAGATAATAAAACCTATCTATATGTGGGAACACCTTTAATCCATTGTCAGTATTAAGTACATTGAATTATTTCATATGATAATGAACAAGTGAAAAAAGGAATCAATGAAAAGTTGTCGAATAGCAATTTAAACAAACTAAGACATCCATGCTAAATGCACTAGGGAGGAAAAATTGTTGGAGAAATTAATAGTCACCGGAGGCACAAAATTAGAAGGAAGAATCAAAGTAAGCGGAGCTAAAAACGCTGTACTGCCTATAATAGCTGCATCTCTCCTGGCAGAAGGAGAATGTCACCTGCAGGATATACCTCAACTGGCTGATGTGGATACAATAACTCAAGTAATAAAAAGCTTAGGCGTAAAGGTATCCTCCACAGGAAACAAGGATTTAGTTTTAAATGCAGGTGAACTTACAAGCAGTGAGCCGCCTGAAGAGTGGGTAAGAAAAATGAGAGCTTCCTTTTTGGTCATGGGACCATTACTGGCCAGATTAGGCTGTGCCAGAATTTCCATGCCAGGAGGCTGTAATATAGGCAGCAGACCCATTGATTTACATCTCAAAGGCTTAACAGCCCTGGGTGCAGATATCCAAATGAGCCATGGAATAATTGAATGCTCTGCGAGAAAACTTGTTGGCAGCAGGGTGTATCTAGACTTCCCCAGTGTTGGCGCTACAGAAAATATTATGATGGCTGCCAGCAGGGCAGAAGGTACTACAGTAATTGAAAACGCCGCAGAGGAACCGGAAATAGTGGATCTTGCCAACTTTATTAATGGTATGGGCGGCAGGGTATACGGTGCTGGCACAAACATCATTAGAATCGAAGGTGTTTCTAGACTAAAGGGAGCTAATCATACAGTAATACCTGACAGGATTGAGGCAGGAACCTATATGATCATGGCTGCAGCTGCCGGAGGAGATGTGCTGGTGGAAAACGTCATCTCTGATCATCTGAAGCCAGCAATGGCTAAACTTGCAGAAACTGGAGTAACAATAGATGAAGAAGATGCAGGGGTGAGGGTTCGTTCAAAGGGCCGGTGTAATGCAATTGATGTAAAAACCCTGCCATATCCAGGCTTTCCAACAGATATGCAGGCCCAGATGATGGCCTGCCTGACTACAGCCCAGGGCACAAGTGTAATTACAGAAACTGTCTTTGAAAATAGGTTCATGCATGTAAATGAGCTGAGAAGAATGGGCTCTAATATAGTTATTGAGGGCCATAGTGCAGTGGTTAAGGGTGTGCCAAAGCTAACAGGTGCACCTGTCAAAGCAAGTGATTTAAGGGCTGGTGCAGCACTTATCATTGCAGGACTAGTAGCAGAGGGCAAGACAGAAATCTGCTCCATTCACCATATTGACAGGGGCTATGAGGACTTGGTTGTGAAGCTTACAGGCATTGGGGCAGATATTAAACGCAAGGTTTTTCCAGATGAAGTAGAAACTTATAATTAACCAATGTACAGCTAGTCTGGCACCCATGCAGGCTAGCTGTTTAATTTTAATAATAGAAGGAGATAATAAATATGGCAAGGATAATTCCACATATCAGCAAATAAACAGGATGCTATGCCTCAGATGGAGTTTTAACTCCATCTGAAACCTGGAGCCGTTGTCCAGGGACGCAATCCGCTTGTTGCCAAAGTGTAGAAACTGGAATTTTTAGTGATTGTAGTCATCGGATAAAAATCTATAAGTAAAATTTTAAGATAAGGAAGGTGTTTTTGTGAAAAGCATCAATTCTGCACTGCATATCAGCTCACTAAACAGGGTCCCCCTGGGAATAAAAGTAAAGATAGTAGCTTCTATAATAGTAGCCTTGCTGATTAGTCCGACTATTGCAGTTTTTATAAATAACCTGGTTCAAAGAACGGGGCTTGTTTATGGAAACATAGCTGTATATGTGGCCACGGCTATTAATCTGTTAGTTGTATCAACTATTATACTTATCTGTCTTAACATCATCGTCTTAAAACCTATAAGGGTTCTGGCCAGCAAGTTAGAGCTTGCCGGTGACGGTGATCTGACAGCCCGGGTAGATTTTAAAAGCAGGGACGAGATGAAGGCCCTGGGGGATTTATTTAACATGATGCTCATAAACCAATCACAAATCATAGCCAATGTGAGACAAAAATCCAGTCATGTAGTAGAAGCTGCAACAGAAATGTCTGCATCCATGGAGCAGATAAGCAAGGCAACAAATCAAATAACCACCTCAATCCAGGAGGTGGCCAGCAATTCCGAAGAGCAGAACTCTTCTGTTGTTGAAACTTCCAGGGCTTTACTCCACCTGTCCAGCCTGGTCCAACTGGCCCAGACAAAAGCAAAAGAAGCCAATGAAATATCAAAACATACCAGAAAAAAGGCCGTGGAAGGCAAGGACAAGGTTCAGGGAACAGTTGAAGCCATGGAAGTGATTAGACAAAAGACCAATGAAGCAGTTGCAATAATTGAAGAACTTGACAAGGTATCCAAAGCCATTGGAGAGATAAGCACAACAATTAATAATATTGCAGAGCAGACAAACCTCCTGGCCTTAAATGCGGCTATAGAAGCTGCCAGGGCAGGTGAGCATGGCAGGGGTTTTGCCGTGGTAGCAGATGAAGTCCGGAAATTGGCAGAGGAGTCAAACAAGGGTGCAGGTGAGATAGCCAAGCTTATAAATGAAATGTCAAATAGAACAACCACTGCAGTTGGGTCAATTAATCAGGGCAAGGACGCTGTAAACAAGGGAGTTGCTGTGGTAAGTGAAACTAAAGATGCCTTTACACAGATTATAGAGGCAGTCAACAAGACAGAAGAAACGATAGATGCTATAGTGGATATTACCAGGGATGAGGTTGCAACCTCAGAAGAGATACTTCGATTAATTGAAAGTGTAGGCAGGATATCTGAAAAAACTGCCTCCTACAGTCAGGATGTGTCAGCCTCAGCCGAAGAACAAGCTGCCACTCTAGAGTCCCTGTCTGAAATAGCCAGGCGCACCAGGGATGTTGCAACTGAAATGGAGGCAGCTGTAGAGAAATTTAAAGTGTCTGCGTAACTTTGTTCATATATCCCCATAACAATACATATATATCTAAAAAGATATCATCACCTTACACCTGAACTTAGGATGTAGGGTGAAATTGTTTGGGAGGGGACAAGGTGCGAAAGCTGGTAGCCTTAACAGTTCTTTTTGTTCTAATTGGTATAATCATAGTGCCTGTACTAATAGTAAGCAACTTTAAAGAAGCTGAAAAGCCTCCTGAAATTGTGGAAACAGGCGAATACAATATTACAGTTTATTTCCATGAAACAGGTGAAACCAGGGTATTGCCGTTAGATGCCTACCTTGTGGGAGTTCTGGCAGCAGAAATGCCGGCAGAGTTTGAGATTGAAGCACTAAAGGCACAGGCCGTGGCTGCCAGGACCTATGCCTTGAGAAGACTTACGTTAAACGCTGACAATAGTGCTCACCCGGAGGCAGCAGTGTGTACCAATCCAAATCATTGTCAGGCCCACATGTCATCTGAGGAGATGAAATCCAGATGGGGAATGATAAATTATTTTAGATACAAGAGCAAAATGGAGGAGGCAGTCTATTCTACTAAGGATATGGTCCTTACCTATGAAGGGCGCCTTATAGAACCTGTATATCACTCTACAAGCAATGGCAAAACAGAGAATTCTGAAGATGTGTGGTTGAACAAGATACCCTATCTTCGCAGTGTAGAAAGTCCATGGGATAAAGATTCCCCCCGTTTCCAGGAGACAAAAACCCTTACATTATGCCAGGTGGATGATGCCCTGGGAACAAACCTGGAAGCCTTGCCTGCTTCAGCCATGCAGGGCACAAACCAGGAGGTTATCAGGGTATTGGAAACCACAGGAACCAATAGAATAAAAAAGCTGAATATTAACGGCAGAACCTTAATGGGGACAGATGTGCGAGCAGCCCTTGGCTTGAATTCCACCCATTTTGCCTGGCAGCTGCAAGGTGACAGGATTACCTTTGTAACCAGGGGCTTTGGCCATGGTGTGGGCATGAGCCAGTATGGAGCTAATGGCATGGCAAAAGCAGGTGCCACCTATGAAGAAATCCTGAAACATTATTACACAGGGGTTGAGCTGGAAAAGCTTACGCAGTAACCAGGGGGACGGTTCTTCTGGCTAAAACTCCTCATCACCCAAGTTTAAAAAAAGCAATATATGGAAATAATAAGCTTGAGGTGATGTTTTAGTGAAAAAAATCAAAATACCAGACATTTTAAAGCCATATAAAAAAATAGATTTAAACATGGTAAAAAGAAAGGCAAAGGATTATTTAGAATCATTTAAAGAAAAGGCTTTACTATTTAAAGAAAAGGCTTTGCTAGCTGTAAAAAAAACAGGGAGTATGAGCAGCCATCTAAAAGCCAGGGCGGTTAAAATGCCAAAGGCGGCTCTTTTGGCTGCTGCCATAATAGCTGCAGCAGCTATAGGTTCAGCTGCATATTATTCAGGAATTATAAATACTTTTGTTAAAGAAGAAACACCCCATGTAGAGGTAAACCTGGAGCAGGAGCCTGAGGTAAAGACTGTGCCATCGGCAATACCAGGAGCTCCAGATGTCATTGGAACTCCCTCTTATCCTGAGAAAGGTCAGAAGGAAACCAACCCTGGCACTAATCAAAGCCAGGGCCCTGGCACCAGCCAGAGTCCTGACATCAGCCAGAGCTCCGGCCCTGACATTGGCAAAAACCCAAATATTTCTGAGCCCAACATGGCAGCAGACAATAAAATTAATTTAAGCTTGATAGCTCCTGCTGGGGGCAGGGTAATCAGAGAATTTGGCTTTAACTACAGCAAAACTTACAGGGATTACAGGTTCCATGATGGAATCGACATTGAAGTTCCCCAGGGAGCCCCCGTTGTAGCTGCAGCAGACGGCAAGGTGGCAAAGGTGGCTTATACTGAAATTGAAGGCTATACCATTACCATAGAACATGGAGCTTACTTTCAGACCCACTACAAGCACCTTACAGAGGTTTCTGCTGCACGGGGGGATACTGTGAAGCAAGGGCAGGAGATAGGCAGGATTACAGAAGCCGGCTCTTACCTGCATTTTGGGATTACCCATAAAGGCAATAAAGAAGATCCTCAAAAATATATAGAGCAGTAGCTGTCATTACAGCATCTTACAGTATTTTACAGTATTTGGGATTGCAGCTGCCACTAAAATAGTGTATACTATCATTGTATACACTATTTTAGTGTGCACTATTATTGTGAAGGAGGCATGAAGGGTGAAGAATATAACTTTCAATATTGATGAGGATGTTATAGAAAAAGCCAGGGCTAAAGCCCAAATGAATAAGACCACTTTAAACAGCCTAGTTAAGGAATGGCTTAGTGATTATATAAAAAATACAAATATACCTAGGGAATTAGACAGCTTTATGTCAAAAACAAATTATGTGGAAGCAGGAAGGAGCTTTAGCAGGGATGAATATAACGAAAGATAGATACTTTATTGACACGAATATTATCATTTATCTGTTTTCAAAAAAAGAACCTGCTAGACAAAAAGCAGCCAAGGAAATTTTAAATAACGCACACATAACTGGCAAAGGAGTTATTAGCTATCAAGTTATTCAAGAGTTTTGCAATGCTGCTCTTAAAAAATTTGAAGTACCTTTAAGTTTGGAGGATTGTAAAACCTTTATAAATAATTTTATGTTTCCTATATGTGGCATTTATCCTGGGATTGACATTATTAATACTGGCATGGATATAAAATTTGAAACAGGATATGGTTTTTATGACAGCCTTATCCTGGCCGCAGCTTATAAGGGCAATTGTAAAGTAATATACAGTGAAGATTTAACCTCAGGACAAAAAATAAGAGATATGGTTATTTGCAATCCATTTCTTTAATGTCAATTACCCAAACTTTAAAGCCACCCCTTGACTGCCTTTAATACCAGAGGCAGTTTTTTACACTATCAGAAAATATAAGTTCCACAAGGTAGATAGTGGTCGGCTAAAACGCAGCGTCTAAGCTGCATAGCCGACATTAGAACGTCTAAGTTCGTCATTCACTAGACTAAGGCTTCCGCCGACGTCAGAAGACTTGGCGCCCTAAAGGACGGGTATTTCTACGCATTAAAAATGCTAGAACTACTGGCGCAAGCCAAATTTTGTTTTATGCTCACCATTTTAAATATAAATGTGATAATAGAAACAAAATACCTAACAATTATGTGATTTATTGACTTGCAAATGGCAATATGGCTCCGTGTTTTTCCATGAACAACCTGCGCCTGGACAATGACCTGCTGAATATTCCGCTGTTCATGGCAGATTATGCCGATAAAATCATTGGGATGGCATTAAAACAGATGGAGAGTTACCCAAAACTTTAAAGCCACCTGAAAATATACCAGAACAGTTAAAAACTTTAATGCTGTTGAATGTTCTTTTTGTGACCAAAGCCTCATATAGATTAAAAGAAAAATAACCAAAAGGGAGGCCCTTTGGATGCAAGATTACATTCGTCAGCGGGTTTTAGATATCTCCAAGTATATAATCAAGGAGGGCACAACTGTACGCTCTACAGCCGATATTTTTGGGGTAAGCAAAAGTACAGTTCACAAGGATGTTACAGAGAGACTGCCCAGGATCAATGAAGAACTGTTTCTAGAAGTAAAGAAAATTTTGGAGAATAACAAGGCAGAAAGACATATTAGGGGCGGAGAGGCCACCAGGAAAAAATATAAGCAAAATAATGTTTCTTAAATTAAATTTTTTAAAGGATTTTGTTTTTTTTTGGAGAATTGTGGACGTATTAATGATTTAATTCATAATTTTCACGGGACAAGCATAAGCAGAAGGGAGATATATATGTTTGGCTGGGGCACTGATATTGGAGTAGATTTAGGAACAGCAACAGTTCTAGTATTTGTAAAGGGCAAGGGAATAGTTTTAAATGAGCCGTCAGTTGTGGCTATTGACAAAAAAACAGGCCAGATATTTGCAGTTGGAGAGTCTGCACGTAAGATGCTTGGCAGAACACCTGGCAATATTGTAGCTATTAGACCTTTGAGGGAAGGTGTTATAGCTGACTATGATTCTACAGAGCGAATGCTCAGGTATTTTATAGAAAAGGCCTGCGGCAGGAAATTTTTTTTCAAGCCCCGGGTAATGGTCTGCATCCCCTCTGGAGTAACTGGTGTAGAGGAAAGGGCAGT